>JAGGXW010000010.1 GCA_021162815.1 Thermoplasmata archaeon
AGATTAGGAAATTTAGAAAAGTAGCAGAAGAAATGTTTGATGAGGAAGAATATAAGAAATACAGGAGTGTAATAGAGGGAGTATTTGGAGGATTGGAAAACAGGAGATTATTATTCACAAGATACAGAAAAAAATCAATGAGAATGAAACATATAATTGCCATGGCAATTGTTCATAATATAAACACTTACATGGCAATTTCCTTATTCATTCTGATTTATTCGACAAACCCGTTTTTTATTGGTTGAGGGTGATGCAGACAAATTTTTTAATATTATTTTAACATTATGATTTAATGAATTTTAAAGGCAGAGATATAGTATCAATAAGGGATTTTACAAAGGAGGAAATAATCCATATACTCAATGTTGCTGAGAAAATGTTTCCTATAGCAAAAGGAGAGGAAAAAAGCGAACTTCTGCATGGCTATATAATGGCATCTCTTTTCTTTGAACCATCCACAAGAACAAGACTCTCTTTTGAGGCAGCCATGAAAAGACTTGGAGGAAGCGTCATAGGTTTTGCTCAGCCTGGTACAACAAGTGTTATGAAAGGAGAAACCTTGGCAGATACCATAAGAACCGCTGAAAGTTACTGCGATGTAATAGTCATGCGCCATCCCATGGAGGGCTCCGCCAGGATGGCTGCCGAGTTTGCTTCTGTTCCAATAATAAATGGAGGAGATGGAGCAGGGCATCACCCCACACAATGTTTGCTTGATCTCTTTACTATAAGGAAAGAGATTGGTAGCATAGAAGGTAAAAAAATTGCTCTTGTTGGAGACCTTAAATATGGGAGAACTGTACATTCTCTTGCATATGCCCTTGCCTTATTCAAAGCGGAGATGATATTCATAGCCCCAGAGCAGCTACAGATGCCAAAAGAGGTAGTTGATGAATGCATGAAGCTTGGTGTCGAGCCTGAGATAGCTAATGATATAACAAACATTGAGGATATAGATGTATTATATGTAACGAGAATCCAGAAGGAAAGATTTCCCGATCCTGAAGAATATAACAAGGTTGCCGGGAGTTATAGAATTGATATGAATTTGCTCAAAAATGCAAAAGATGAACTGATTGTAATGCATCCACTTCCGAGAGTGGATGAAATATCCCCTGAGGTGGATAAAACAAAGCATGCAGCCTATTTCCGACAGACATTTAATGGAGTGCCAGTAAGAATGGCTCTCCTTGCTCTTGTTCTGGGGGTGGTAAAATGAAGGAGCTGAAGGTGCAGCCAATCAAGGATGGCACTGTCATAGATCATATCACTCCAGGAAATGCTTTGAAAGTTCTCAAAATACTTGGCATTAAAGAAGGAGCGAACTCAGTTATAAGCATTGCCATGAATGTAGCCGGAAAAAGAGGAAGAAAGGATATAGTAAAAATAGAGAACAGGGAACTTGATTCAAAAGAAGTTGATAAAATAGCGTTAATTGCCCCAGATGCCACAATAAACATAATAAGAGATTATGAGGTTGTGGAGAAACACAGAGTATCTATTCCAGATGAGATCGTTGGCATAGTAAGATGCCCTAATCCAAACTGCATAACAAACAGCAGGGAACCTATAAAATCAAAATTTGTTGTTGTTTCAAGAAAACCACTGAAAATAAGATGTTATTATTGTGGTAGAGAGCCAGATATGGAAAAAATAGAGAGTATGATAGAATAATATGATTTAGAAATCTATATTAATGCATTTATAATTCAAAAATTCTGTGATAAGAATAGGCCCTGCTGGAATACCGTTATCATGTAAAGAAAGAACAAATGTAGATGGAATAATATATACTAGGTGCCTTGGCCTATCTGCGATGGAGATAAGATTTGCCCGTGGATTTATAAGTGAGGAGGAAGCAAAGGAGATAAGAAAAGTTGCAAAGAAAAGCGGTATAGAGATATATGTTCACGCTCCTTATTACATAAATCTGGCTGGAGATAAAAGAAATACAGATATGAGTATGGAGAAAATAAAAAGAAGCCTTGAACTTGCCAATACAATGAAAGCCAGAGTAATGACAACCCACTTGGGTTTTTATGGAAGTCATTCTAAAAGAGAAACCATGAAAAGGATTGTTAAAAATCTGAGGAAAATAAGAGACTGGGCAAAAAAGAGTGGCATAGAGGTGCCAATAGGAATAGAGACCATGGGAAAGAAAGAGGTGTTTGGCAGCCTTGATGAAATAATAGAAGTATGTAAAAGAGTTAGAGGAGTTGTTCCGGTTCTTGATATTGCCCATATACATGCAAGATGCAACGGCTGCCTGAAAAGCAAAGAAGATTTCCAGAGAATTTTTGATTCATTGAGAGATTTGAATCTATCCCATTATCTGATACATGTTACAGGTGTAAAATATAACCAGGATGGAGAGATATACCATATACCAATAAAGAAGGGGGATATGCCGGTGATATCACTCATGGAGTGCATACTGGAAAACGATTATGATGTAACATTGATCTCAGAATCACCGATAGTTGAGCATGATGCAGTTTATATACAGATACTCCTTGATAGAGCAATGGAGATGATGAAGATAATATGACAAAATTTGAAGATGCAATAAAGCACATAACAGGCAGAATCGAAAAAATGATAAACATAGATGAAAAAACGCTGGAAAAAATAATAACACTCTTTTTTAACGCCAACAATATCTTTGTTTACGGCGCCGGCAGGAGCGGACTAGTGGCAAAGGCTTTTGCCATAAGGCTCGTGCATCTTGGGTTTCCTGCTTTTGTAATTGGTGAGACAATAACAAAACCCGTTAAAAAAGGGGATCTGGTAGTGCTTATTTCTGGCTCTGGAGAGACTATACCTGTTACAATGTCAGCAGAGATTGCAAGAAGACTTGGAGCAAAGCTGATCTCAATAACAGCCAATCCCGACTCTCACATAGCAAGATTCGCTGACCTGCCAGTAATACTAAAAATGGATGAGAAAAATGCAGAACTTGCTCCTCTGGGAACTCTTTTTGAAGTTTCTGCATGGGTTTTTCTGGATGGCATAATCGCAGAGTTAATGGCAAGAAAGGGAGAGACAGAAGATAGTATGAGGGGGAGACACGCAACCCTGCAATAAATTTTTATATGGCATGCAATATGAGAAGCATGCAAAAATATGATTATGATGCTCTCCTGAATAGAGCTGTTGAATCATTACCAAAAAATGTCAAGGTAAGGGAAAGATTCGAGATGCCTAAGGGAGTTATATTTCATGAGGGAAACACCACAATTTTGAGAAATCTTGGATGGATAGCAGACCATGTTAATAGAGATGTTCAGCATCTCTTTTCCTATCTGCTTAAAGAGCTTGGAACAGCTGGAGATATTGATGGAGATAGAGGTATATTTCAGGGCAAAATACCCCCAACAAAGGTGCAGGATAAAATAGAGAAGTATGTGAATAAGTTTGTTATATGCAAAGAATGTGGAAGACCGGATACAAAGCTTATAAAGGTTAACAGAACACTGATGCTCAAATGCGAGGCGTGTGGAGCAATAAGGCCAGTTAAATAAGCCATGTCCATGCGTTGTTGGATGCAAAATTCCATATGAATGCAACGCCCATACCAATTAGATTTGCTGTCAATGGTCCAATCCCAAAGAATTTACTTAAAACAATGAGTATGATAACATTTATTATCAATCCTATAATGCTGAGTGCATTATATTTTATCAACCTGGTAATAAAAGAGAGTATCCCTTTTTTTCTTCTATCAAAAAATGTCCATATATCATTTATAACAAAACTCCATAATATCGATAGTTCAATGCTTGCCAATCCAGCAATGATGAGATCTATTTTAATGATGAGAAGGAACCACAGAAGAATTTCAGATGCTATCACACTCGTTATACCAGCGATGCTAAATTTGAGCAATCTATGCAATTCCCCATTCCTTTTTGACTCATATAAAAGGTATCTGAATTTTCCCATACATGAATCATCTATTTTTCCATAATTTATTAGTTCCATGGTTTTGTATCTGGTATGAGTTACTATCTCTGGAAATGGATTGGTTATGATGTTGGAGATTGAATTTCCTATTACCTCTCTTTTAAATGAAAATACTGGAGAGAGCGGATCCTTAAACTTTCTTGTTTTGGGAATAAAAGTATGAAACAGAAATTTCCATAACCCATGTCTTTTATTTCTTTGTATGCATGCAATATCTGCACTGCTTTTAACAATCTTTTCCAAGGTTTTTTCATCTATTTCTGCACCAACATACACTATTTTTTCTCCCTGGCACATACCAAGGCTATTTTCTATAAACCTACCCAAATCTGTCTCCACTACCTTCACAAATTCATTTGATGCCATACCATCATATGGAACAAATATTTCCTTATCAAGCTCCATTTCAAGAATTGCATCAAGTATTTTTTTATCTTTAACAGTGACTATAAAAGATATCATGCTTTCTTTACTCTCAACAGCAACCTTTTCTGCTCAACAACAACTATCTCCTCACCAGCCCTTATCTCCTCATCGCTTTCTGCCTTCCATATCTCTCCCATCACTCTAACCTGCCCTTTTGGAGATACATCGGTTATGGCAACACCTTTCATCCCAACAAGGTCATTCTCTCCAATTCTGGGCTTTCTTCTCTTGGATTGAGCAACTTTTATGAGAGCATATACAAAAAATGCCATTATAACTGATATGAGCAGAATACTACCTACCCTGAATGAAGTATACCAGCTGGAAGGCATTTCATATATTTCGCTGCTAACAGGAAGAAGCATTATTCCAAATATCATGGAAAGCAATGCCATACCCGTCCAGAATCCAAATGTGGGGGTATGGACCTCTATTATTAAAAACACTATGCCCAGGATTATCAAAATCACTCCAGCTATTCCAATTCCTATGTATGAAAAACCATACATTCCGAGAACTAGAAATATTACCCCTATACTTTCGGGAAGATGAAATGTTGGCGTTAAAAATCCTATTATTATTCCAAGTAGCCCTATAGTGAATAGAATTGATGCAATCTGGGGGTCTGTCAAATAGTTAATGGCTTTTTCATGAAATGTAGGCGTTATCCTGATAACCGTTGCATTATCCAATCGCAATGTCATATTTCCAACCTCACGTCCATTCAATTTTTCAATCAATTCATTAAGATCATCTGCAACAATTTCAATAACATTGCTCTCCAAAGCTTCTTTCTCCGTTAGTGCAAGATTATCTTTCACAAATTTTTCAGCAGCAGTTACATTTCTGCCACGTATCTCAGCCAGTGACACCATCTTGGCAGCATATGCATTTATTTCCTTTTGCGGCGCTTCCTCAGGCATTCCCGCTGGATTTATTATGCGCGGCTGGCAGGCGCCAATGGTGGTGAAGGGCGCCATAGCTGCTATGTCTGAGGCCATGAGGATGAATGCCCCTGCAGAAAAAGCATCTGCTCCCTTGGGAGAGACATATACAACAACAGGAATGGGAGAAGAGAGAATATCCTCAATCATTTTATTCATGGAAGAAGATATGCCTCCAGGAGTGTCAATGCATACAATCAGGAGTTCTCCATCCCTCGCATCTTTTATTGCATTTTCAAGGACATATTCACTTCCTTTTCCAATCATGCCATTTATCTCAACAACATAAATTTTGGATGAACTCACAGGGTAAGCAGCAATACCAATGGATATGGCAGAAAGGATTAAAATGAGTATTATTCCAGATACCGCTATTAATTTCACATATTACAAAACTCTAAAATTATTTATCTTTATCGTAACTCCTCGGGCATTCTATGAATATGCCCTTTTCACAATATATTTTGAATCTTTCAAACCATCTTGGTGTTTCATGACGCTGCATGAACTCAACAAATTTTGTTAGCCTATCTATGGTTTTCTTGGAAACAACATGTTCTATTCTACATGCATCATTATCTGCTGAGTCTCTGTCTACGCCCAGTATGATAAGAAAATCTCTCAAAATGCGATGTTTTCTATCCAGGTCTTTAACCAATCTCTCTCCCTTTTTTGTAAGGGTCACTCCTTTATATTTCTCATAATTTATGTATCCCTCATCTCTCAATCTTCTAAATATTTCTGTTACAGTTGAAGGCCTTACCTCCATGCATCCCGAAACATCTTTAACCTTGGCAGTACCCTTTTCCTTTTCTATCTCGTAGATTGTTTCAAGATACTCCTCCAGTCTTTTTGTCAACATTTCAAACACTTTTAATTATCCCGTCTTATTTAATATTTTTCAAATTATCTCCCTATTACCTCTCCATAAATTTTCATTGCCATACCCCTGCCAAGAGCAATTCTTGTATCCTTAACATTAACTATAACAGGCCCTCCAGCATTATTCACAACTCTAACCACCTCTCCTGGAAGTATCCCCAAAGACGAGAGTTTGCTTTTGCATGTTGGGCCGCAGTTTATCTGCAAGACCCTGAATAATCCCTGTGCAAATGCTATTGGTATCATACTATCACATTTAGGCAACCCTAAATATCATACTAATATATAAAAATGTCGACTAAACAGTATTTAACAACAAGTGTTACATCCTGTTCCATGATCCCCCAAAATTCACAGAATACAAAAACATTTTCCACAATTAATAACCCACAGTATCCAAAGTTTCATCTCAAAAAATGAAAATGATATCTAACAGGAATGTTTTTCCTCATTCCCGTCTTGTAAGGGCATAATTTACATCTATATCCAATAATTATTTCCTCTCCCAAAAGAGATAAACTTTTTATCTTTTCCAGCCTGCCGCCGCAAACGGGGCATCTGTCCGGCTTTCCTTCGCCCTCCTTAGTTTTTATATCGAGTTTAATGAAACCGGATCGGGCTGCTATTATTCTGACCCGTTTCATACTTACAGCATAGTTATCGTTAATTTTTTTCAATTCATTCAAAACAGCATTATGCAAGGCAGTAAGGCTGTCAAAATTTTTATACCTCTTCATTGCAAGATATATTGCTGTTCTTATCTCCTCCTCTTCAGGGAGTTCGTACATGTATTTAATTCCGCAATCATTTATAAAATAAATGCAATTACATTTTTGTGAGACATAGATTTGCAAGAGCTTTTATTACAAATGTGCTGAGGGCAAGCAGGGCGGAGAAGATTGCATTAATTCTTCCATTCGTAGTGCTCTTATTTGACCTGGAAATTTTTTATTATTCATTGACGGAAAAAGCAGTGAATATAATGATTGCTTCATCTTTTGTGTTATTTCTTTCCATTCTGGAAATAATCGCAGTAGTTGATGAGATATATGCTTATGTTGAAAAATTGAGGAAACGGGAACTTATTGAAGATGATGTTCTGGATGCAATAAAGAGTATTGAAAATCCTACCGTGAGAGAGGTTATTGAATATGTTATGGATAAAGACAATGATTATACATTTCAGGAACTTTATCCTGTTGTATGTAAGATAATAGAGGCATTTAAAAAAGAGTAAGCAAGTTTTATATCTCTTTTTTACTTTACAATTTACAATGGTGGAATTAACTGAAAATGCTTTAAGAGTTTTGAAAAAGAGGTATCTCCTGAAAGATGAAAACGGAAATGTAATAGAAACTCCTGATGAAATGTTTAGGAGGGTAGCACATGATATAGCCCTTGCAGATAAAAAATATGGAGAGGATGTTAAAAAAACAGAGGAGGAATTTTATGAAATAATGTCAAATCTCCTCTTCATACCAAACAGTCCAACCTTAATGAATGCTGGAACAAGAATACAGCAACTATCTGCCTGCTTTGTTATACCCATAGAGGATTCAATGGAGAGCATATTTGAAGCTGTAAAATATACAGCGCTCATACATCAGAGTGGAGGAGGGACCGGATTTTCTTTCTCGCGCATAAGACCCAAAGGAGATATTGTGAGAAGCACTGGAGGTGTTGCAAGTGGCCCCATATCTTTTATGAAAGTATTCAATTCAGCAACAGATGTAATAAAGCAGGGAGGGAGAAGAAGAGGAGCAAATATGGGCATCCTGCATGTAACCCATCCTGACATACTTGATTTTATAAAATGCAAGGATGATTTAAGAGAACTGACCAATTTTAACATATCTGTGGCGGTATCCGATGAGTTTATGGAGAAGGTAATGAAAGGCGAGGATTATGAATTAATAAATCCAAGGACAAAGCAGGCTGTGGGAAAGCTTAATGCCAAAAAAGTTTTTGATATGATAATAGAGCATGCATGGAAAACAGGAGAGCCTGGCATCATATTTCTGGATGAAATAAACAGACACAACCCTACACCCCATGTTGGAGAGATAGAATCAACAAATCCATGCGGAGAGCAACCACTCCTGCCATATGAGTCGTGCAATCTGGGAAGTATAAACGTATCGAAATTTGTAAAAGGAAAGGAAATAGACTGGGATAAATTGAGAGATGTTGTATGGAAATCAGTACATTTTCTTGATAATGTTATTGACAGGAATAAATATCCAATAGATAAAATCAAGGAGATGACTCTTGCCAACAGAAAGATAGGACTTGGTATAATGGGATTCGCTGATCTGCTCATCCAGCTGGGAATCCCATATAACAGTGAGGAAGCACTAAAAATGGCTGAAAGACTTATGGCATTCATACAGAATGAGGGAAGACTTGCCTCTGTGGAACTTGGAAAGAGGAGGGGCTCTTTCCCAAATTTCAAAGGAAGCATATGGGATGGAAAGTATGAGGCCATGAGGAATGCCACAGTGACAACAATTGCCCCAACTGGCACCATATCCATTATAGCTGGGTGTTCATCAGGTATAGAGCCACTGTTTGCAATATCATTTGTGAGGAATGTTCTTGATAAAGGGGATAAACTTTACGAGGTCAATCCTTATTTTGAGAAGGTTGCAAGAGAACTTGGATTTTATAGTGAAGAGCTGATGAAAAAGATTGCAGACAACAATGGTTCTGTACAGGGAATTGAGGAAGTACCTCCAGGAATACAGCGCATTTTTGTAACCGCTCTTGATATATCTCCAGATTGGCATGTGAGAATGCAGGCAGCTTTCCAGAAATACACAGATAACGCGACTTCAAAAACAATAAATCTGAGGGAGGAGGCAACCGTAGAGGATGTAAGAAATGCATATCTTCTGGCTTACAAACTAAAGTGCAAGGGAATAACAGTATACAGATACGGAAGCAGGCCCGAACAGGTTCTTGTGGTTAAAGATGAAAAGAATGGGCAAAAGAAAGAAAAATTGATAAAACCCCGCCCCAGGCCCAGGCCGCCGGTGGTACACGGTGTGACAAGGAAGGTTGAGGTGGGCTGCGGCAACTTGTATGTCACCATGAATGAGGATGAGTATGGATTATTTGAGGTATTTGCGAGGCTTGGGAAGGCGGGAGGATGCGCAGATGCACAGCTCGAAGCAGTGGGAAGATTAATTTCATTGTGTTTGAGAAGTGGTGTGGGACCAAAGGAGATTATAAAGCAGTTGAAAGGCATAAGATGCCCGAATCCACTGTTGACGAGGGGAGGAACAATTCTTTCATGTCCTGATGCAATTGCAAAGGCAATAGAGGATCATATAAAGGGTAGAGAAAAATTCCAGACTGCAAGACTCGATAAATTTGAAAAGGCAGAAAAGATTGAGGAATCTGTGGTTGTAAAGATGCCTGATGAAAAAACTGCTCCTGTTGGAGTGTGCCCAGAGTGTGGTTCTCCTCTGGTGTATGAAGAAGGGTGCAAGATTTGCAAGAATTGCGGATATTCAACATGTGGTTAGGATAGCATGCTGCATCCAAAGTTCGGCAGGAAAGCAAGATTGGAAACATCCTCCCCATTCTGGGAAGCAGTATTAGTAATCACAGGCACAGTTATAGGAGCCGGCATATTGGGATTACCTGCGGTATTTGAAAAGAGTGGATATTTAACAGCATCTCTTGCATTAATAATCTCTTTCATAATAGCCATAGAAATTGCATACATGATTATAGAGCTTGAAGGAAACACTGGCAGACAGATTCCGGGAATAATAGAGTATCATCTCGGCAGTATGGCAAAGGCAGTAGCGATTCTGGCCTTTTTCATTGCAATTTTTTCTGCCATGACTGCCTACTATACAGGCTTGGCTAACTCCTTTGCCTCTTTGAATTTAACCTCCGGGCTGGGATATATTGTGGGAGTTGTGATAACATTATATGTGTGTATCAGAGGATTACATGCATCAGCAAAGGCAGAGTTAATTATAACACTAATAATGCTTGTTATGATTGGAGGAATAATGCTGTGGCTTATCCCTTCTGCTAATTTTTCTAAGCTGAATAAATTTAATCCCTCCATGCTGGCATATCCTTTTGGGGTTATAATTTTTGCAGTATACGGGCACATGGTTTTACCTGAAGTAAAAAGATTGCTCATTTCCCACAATCTCAATAGGAAAATAGGATTGGCTATATTTCTGGGATTTCTCATTCCTTCCATGCTTTATCTTTTATTCTCTGCATCTGTTGTAGGCTCATTTGAAAACATACCAGATGTTTCAACTATAGCATTTACAGGGGCAATATATGTGATGGGCATGATATTTGCCCTTCTTGCCCTCTCTACATCCCTAATAGGAAATGCTCTTGCCTTGAGAGATGCTCTTCAGAAGGATTTTGGTTTCAAAAAAGAGGCAATGCTTATCTCTCCCATCATACCTCTGATGATGGCTGTTTTAGGAGGGAAAAATTTCATATTTATGCTGGATGTGGGAGGGATATTTGGAATAAGTTTACTCAACATTATAATATCCATTGCATATCTCAAAAACGGAAAAAAGATATACAGAAAAGTATCCGCCATTGCTGCAATAATAATATTTAGCTATCTTATCTTAAACAAAATATATACCATTTCCATCAACCTATAACATATGAAAAATTTTTATTTTAAACCCAATTTCATCTTTTATGAAACTGAAATGGCTTGGTCACTCATGTTTTATAATAGAGGGAAATGATAGAATAATCATTGACCCATACATCACAGATAATCCAGTTTGCAATGAAAATGTTGATGATATTGACGTCGACATAGTGGCAGTAACCCATGCACATGCAGATCATTTTGGAGATACATTAACGATTGCAAAGAGGGCAAAACTTGTTGCAATGTATGAGATTGTTCAGTATGCTGCAAAGTATGGGATAGAGGGAGAGGGAATAAACATTGGGGGAGGAATAAAAATTGGTAACACCAAAATAATAATGACTCCTGCCTGGCACTCCTCTGGCTTTCCATCAGCAGAATTTAAATTTGGTGGCGCAATCCCTGCGGGATTGATAATAAAATCTGGTGCAACAGTTTATCATGCGGGAGATACAGCCCTGTTTATGGACATGAAATTAATAAAAGAGCTATACAAGCCTGATGTGGCATTATTGCCCATTGGAGGTAGATACACAATGGATGCAGAGCAGGCAGCCATCGCCGCCGAGTGGATAGATGCAAAGATAACTATTCCCATGCATTACAATACATGGCCCGCAATTAAGGCAAATCCTGAAGAATTTAAACGAATGGTGGAAGAAAAAGGAGGAAAGGTAATTATACTGAGGCCAGGAGAGGAAATAGAAATATAACCCTACTCTTTCATTTTTTCTGTTATTTTATTATAACATATCTCAACGATTTCGTCAATTTCTTTGGTAGCATCCACAATAAAGAATCTCTCTGGTTCTCTTTTTGCTATTTTTAAATAGTTTTCCTGCACTTTTTCAAGGAATTCCTTTCTCTCATACAGGCTTTTTTCCCTATTTCCTATCCTTTTCATGGCAATATCAACTGGCAATATGAAAAGGAAGGTAATATCGGGTGTGATTATAAATGGCCTGTGAATGCACTCTATCCATTCATACACATTTTCAAAAGTATCATTGGCATGGGCAATTTGATATGCAAATGTTGAATCAACATATCTGTCAGATATTACCATCTTCCCCTTCTCAAGCCACTCTTCAATTTTAAGTAAATGTTTTTTCCTATCTGCTGCAAAAAGAAGAGTTATGACAATAGCATCCTTTTCATCTTTTATAATATCTGACAGAAAAGAAGTAGGTTCTGATGTAAATATCGCGTCAGACATCATATGCTTCATTCTACCAATTATAGTGCTTTTTCCAGAGCCGTCTATACCTTCAAATGTTATGAACATGCCTTTCATTATTGAAAAGATTTTAAAGTTAAATAATATTTTTGGGCATGGAAGTTGGAGAGAATACATACATAGCCAAAAGTGCAAGAATAATAGGGAATGTTAGAATAGGAAAAAATTGCAGTATATGGGAAAATGCAGTGATAAGAGCGGATTTGAATAGAATAGAGATAGGTGATGGGAGCAATATCCAGGATTGTTGTGTGCTTCATGTATCAAAAGAAAATGATATTAAGATAGGAAATAATGTGTCTGTAGGTCATGGAGCCATTGTTCATGGTGCACATGTGGAGGACAATTGTATTATAGGAATAAATGCCACCATACTTGATGGATGTGTTATTGGAAGAGGCAGCATAATAGCTGCCAATGCTGTGGTAACCCCTGGAACAAAGATTCCGCCATTTAGTTTAGTTGCAGGAGTGCCGGGTAAGGTAATAAAAACAGATGAGAAATTAATAGAGAGTGCAAAAGAAAATGCGAGGATTTACAGGGAGCTTGCATCGAAATATATTAAAGAAGAGTTGCCATAACACCCACACCCCCTTATTTCCACTGGAAAGTTTATATGCAGGATGACAATAAAAAGATGTGAAAGGAATAGTCATAACTAAGGGTAAAGATGCAGGAGAAATTGTTTCACTGGCTTCATCACTTGGATATGAAATAAAGAAGGTATTTAATCACAAGAAGGAAGCTAAAATAGGAAAAGGAAAAATTGAAGAAATTAAAACATATATTAATGAAAATAACATAAAAGTAGCTTTTATTAACTATCCACTTAAACCCTCTGAATGGTATGCTCTTGAAAAAAAATTTGGTATTGATGTATATGATAGAATTCGACTTATCCTTGAAGTATTTGCTGATAGAGCAAATAGAAAAGAGGCAAAATTACAGGTAAAATTGGCTAAGTTGAGATACGAAAGACCTTTTGTACGAGAATTAATTCACAGAGTTAAAGAAAAAGAAAGGCCAGGTTTTCTAGCAGGTGGCGAATATCTTGTGGATGATTATTATGAAATGATAAAAAGACAGATGAGAAAAATAAAAAAAGAACTTGATAAAATAAGAGGGGAGAGAGAATTAAGAAGAAGAGAGAGAAAAGAGAGAGGGTTCTATCTTGTATCCATAGCTGGATATGCAAATGCTGGAAAAAGCAGTTTATTAAATATTCTGACTGATGAAAAGGTTATTGTTAATGATAAAATGTTTTCAACTTTGTCCCCAACAACAGGAAAAATTATTAAATTTGATAAATCCATGCCCATACTTCTTACAGATACAGTGGGTTTTATAAGTGATTTACCTCACTGGCTTATTGATGCATTTCATTCAACACTGGAAGAAATAAAACTTGCAGATGTTATACTTTTGCTGTTGGATGCAAGTGATGATATAGAGAAAATTAAAGATAAATTAAATACATCTCTTAAAGAGATAAGAAATATGAAAAATCAACCAGAAATAATTCCTGTCTTAAATAAAATAGATCTAGTGGAAGATGATGAAGAATTAAAGAAGAAAGTAGACATTGTAGAATCTATAACAGAGAAAAAATGTGTAATCATATCTGTAAAAAAGAAAAGAAATATAGATCTCTTAATTGATGAAATATATAAAAATCTTCCAAGAGCTGTGAAAATGGATATTATATTACCTGATATAGATATGGATCTTATATCTTGGATTTATAGAA
>JAGGXW010000024.1 GCA_021162815.1 Thermoplasmata archaeon
AAAAACCGGCAGAAAGTATATTGAAGAAATATTATCTTGGTATCAATCTAAGCGTGGAGATTGTAAGGCCAAGAAATGGATATCTGTATGTTTTTGACAGGGAAATAATGCATACAGGAAAAACAATGGCAATTGGAAGAATAACAATAGAGGCAGATGCAGCAAACGCAAGAAGAGTAGAGTTTTATATTGACAACGAACTAAAATTCAATGATACCGAAAAGCCATATTCATGGCAGTGGAATGAAATTTCATTTGGAGAGCATGAAATAAAGGCTACTGCTTATAATGATGGAGAATATGCAGAATCCAGCATAACCATATTGAAAATAATTTAATGCTAAATCTACTCCAAACTAAATATGTAAAAGAAAAGTAAAAGATGGGAGAGAGTTTAACCGAAGAGTGCTCCCAGTCCTGCCGCTATCTCTTCCTCGCTCACTTCCTCCTTCTCTTCCTCTTTGGCTTCCTCTTTCTTCTCCTCTTTGGCTTCCTCTGCAGGAGCGGCTGGCGCGGCGGCTGCAGCCACAGGCATTGTGGCGGCCTTCTCAAGCACTTCATCTATGTTTACGCCTTCCAGCGAGGAGGTGAGCGCCTTTATTTTTGCATCATCTGGTTCTATTCCAGCGGCTTCAAGTACCTTTTTCAGATTCTCCTCGTTAATTTCCTTTTTGGCAGCGTGAAGCAGCATTGCACCATATACATATTCCATTTTTTCAACCTCCTATTTTTTCCAATTCTTTAGCCTGTAAATAGGCTTTCCTTATAAATTCTTCTATCGTTTCTTTGGTATATATGTTGCTCTCTATGGCAACATTATACGCATTTCTATAAGCCTTCTGCAGCAGCATTTCAATAGTTTCCTTGGTTGGATATCCAATCTCAAGGGCAAGATTGATTGCCATGCTCGCTGCTCTCTGCATATCCTGTAGTATCTTGTCCACATCGACATCCAGAACATCTGGAGTGTAAATTATTCCATCCTCAAACATTGCGTAAACTTTAAGACCTATCTCCATGGGACGTATATCAAGCCTTGCCAGAGCTGCAGCAACTTCCTGAGATATCACCTCTCCCTTTTTAACGAGCGTGACTGTCTTATCAATCATAACCTTTCCTTCTCTTATTGACGCAGGAATCCCAACTTTCTGAAGTTCTCCCACAATGGGACCTGGCTTGAATGGAGTATCGCCCTTCTTTATAACTATATCCTCGGGAGCAATATCTCCGGCTTTGGCAGGGACACGCATTCTCATGTTTTTAAGTTCTCTGTAAACCTTGAATGGGTTCATGTCGCTTGCTATTATTCCCACCTCTCCTTCCATGTAGTTTTTAAGTTCCCCCATACCATTCTGCAATGCATGCTCTATGAGAGATTTCTTGGAAACGCGCAGAATCATCTTTCCTCTGATGAGTTTTCTCATATCCTGCATCTGAGAAGCAGGAATGCCCCTTATCCCAACTATACCAACAACCGGATATGAAGATATTAACTTCTTGAGTTCTTCCACTTCCTTGTATTTCCACTGTGCTACCATCAAATCACCCTAACGCTTTTACCCATTGTGGTTTTTATATATACAGACCTTATATTTGCCCTTCCTCTCTCAAGTTTATTCTCGACTCTGCTCAGGATGGTTTCAACATTTTCCGCAATATCCTCAGGACTCATATCTTCTCTTCCAATAAGAGAATGAAATGTGGGTTTATCCTTTGATCTTATTCTAACACTATTACGGAGTTTTCTTACAATCTCCTCAATATTCGCATCAGGTGGAATGGGCTTTGGCATTTTTCCACGGGGTGCAAAAATTCTACCAAGAGCCTTACCGATGGATGGCATGAGAGGAGCCTCAGCAACGAAGAAATCATATTCGGTTGCAATCTCCTTCGCCCTTTTCTTATCCTCCGCAAGCTCCTTTATCTCTTCAGGCTTGATTACAAGATCAGCCACATCTTTGGCCCTCGCCGCAAGTTCACCGCTGGCGAACACGGCTATCTTTGCAGCCTTGCCTCTACCCTTTGGAAGTTCGATTTCCTCGTCAATTCTGTTCTCGGGTTTATTCATATCAACATCCTTCAGGTTTATGACCATATCTACTGACTGGGTGAACTTCCTCTTTTTATTATTGCCCTCATCTATTGCCTTCTTCACAGCCTCAACTATATCTTGTGATGCCATATGCTAAAACGCAATAGCAATGCATTATATAAAGCTTATTTCTCTGCCAAACGGCATGCAAAATTTAATATAGGCATTTACTTATATTTTATTGATGATAAAAAAATATGTTGTTATTGCACTTGCAATATTTGCTGTACTTCCCGCATACCATACAGCCACATTTTCACAGAATGTTTCCCAGAATATATTTCATGATGATAATAATGCAGAAGATTATAATGGTGAGAAGGATATTACCATCCATCAGGGATATGATTTTAAACTTCTCCCGCAACAATTTGGTGCATACATCTACACAAAATGCAACGGTATTGAGAAAAAAACTCCACTGCTTCAGGCAATCATACAACCCATAGATGTTGATAACAACGCATCCACTGGAGAGGATGGAAAGGATGTGAAAATAAGTGCTTTCATATTTCCATACGTTCAGCAGGTTGATGGAAAATGGGTTCTTGCAATATCAAATGTATTAAAAATAATAAGGCTTGGAGACGAAATAAAAAACAGTGATTTTGAGGCATATGTTGAGGTGTCATTCAATTACAATGGAGAGCAGACATTTAGAGTGGGCCTAGGCTCGGGTTACGGAGAAGAACTTCCAAGAGAAATGAGAATAGTGTTCACAGTTGTTCCATACATAATGCAGGATAAAAATCCTGAGTTTTATCTTAATACGGAGCCGGTATATGATAGCAATGAAAAGGGAGGAAATATTTCCATATTTGGAGAGTATTTCGGCAAGAGCCATGAATACATTCAGATAGATTATCAACCTGCCATAGCAGGCATGATAAAGGTGGTACCAAATATTGAACTTGGCAACATGAGCTTCAGCATTCAAAGGCTTTCATCCCAGGATACAATCCTCACAATAAGATATGAGGGAAAAATAAAAGCGAATATAACAATAGATAAAATCCCATCAGAAATGAACTTTGAGCTTCTCTTTTCGGAAAATCATTTTGAATACAGTAGCAACAATGAATTCAATGTTACAATGGCAATTGAAGTTGTTGATAAATTTACAGGAGTTATGAAAATAATTTATCTTCCAAGGCATATAGCAATAGATGGAGGACTTGAAGGATACATGAGCATATATGTGGATAACAAAAAAACACGGCTTATATTATCGGATAAATTTTCCAATCCCTCAACATATTTCATGATAGGAAATATATCGGGAGAGGCAACACTTCAATGGCAGATTGAAAAGGAAGGGTTCATAAGACTTGATGGAGCCAAGGATGCAAAGATGGAACTGTATGCAGGGCTGGGCAACATGAAATTCAAAATGGACAGCATTCAGAAAGCAGAGCATTTCTACTTTGGATGGAATATGTCTGATGAAGGATACATAAAAATAGATACTGACTGGGAATGGCTGAATGATTTTACCATGAATGCAACATTTGGAGATACTTCTGGGATACTTATAGATGCAGGATTTTTCAGAGCCGAGAATTATGAAATTTCATGGGTTTTCGATCCTATAAGCTTCAACAAACAGGGAAACATAGAGTTCATGGGGGACTTCAGATTTTCATTGATGATAAATGGTGTATGGCACAACATAACACCATAATGGTTAAAAGGCGTCCAGATATAAAGTATCATGAGAAAAATCGTAGCTGCTCTCATTCCTTTTATAATGATTGTCTCAGCTATAGTTGTGACAGCAGATGATGAAAAGAGTATTACAATACACCTAACATTTGAAAAACCCAAAGAAATGAAATACGGAAATGGTAGTCTATTTTACATTCATGGATGCAAACTGGATGGAGACGCAGGCTCCCCAATCATGCCGGTGAAACCTTTGCAGATTTTGCTTCCCCAGAATAAAAAAATAGACACCATAGAAGTTAAGAAAAATGTCGCCAGAATCATTGCAAAGAATGTTGACATTGTCAGAGCTTCATATCCAAAGAGACTTGATAATGGAAACGCTGCAACTGGAAAAAGTGATAAGGGAGCCATCGTTGAATATGTGGGCACATATTACTTTAGAGGTTTCAGAATAGCTGTTATTAAAGTTCATCCCATCATGTATGAAAATAGAAGTGCATATTACTACGAGCATATAGATATTACCCTAAGGTTAAAGGATGCAAAACCGAATCCATTGTACAGAGGACTCAAAGAGGATATTGAATCTGTTAAAAAAATGGTTTACAATCCTGAGTATGTCGCAACATATGAAAATAAAAATTGTGCTTTAGCAGGAGAAGAGCACAGATATGTGATAATAACATCAAAAAAACTTGCCAATGATTTTGGGGAGAATACATTCAAAAAGTTTGTTGAATTTAAAAACAAATTTGGAATGAATGCCACAATTGTAACCATAGAGGACATCATAAGCAATCCAGCCTACTGGAATAAAACAGCAATGTTCAATGATACACAGGCAAAGATAAGAAATTTCATAAGATGGGCGTATATCAACTGGCATACAGATTATGTTCTTCTTGGAGGAGATGTTGACATTGTTCCTGTGAGATATTTAAATGCTGAAGGGGAGTTCCATATTGAATATTCCATACCCTCAGATGTATATTACTCCTGCCTCGATGGAAGTTATAATGGAGATAAAGATAACAAATGGGGAGAACCAAATGATGGAGAGGATGGAAAAGATGTTGATTTATATGCAGAGGTGTATGTTGGAAGGGCGAGTATTGATACATATGATGAGGAGGAAAATTTTGTTATGAAAACAATAGCCTATGAAAGCAATTATGATGATTATGTGAAGAATGTTCTTCTTGCTGGTGAAGATCTCGGATGGGGCGGGAATGCAAGATGGGGAGGAAACCACCTTGATCAGTTCATTGATACTTGCACGGATGGAAACTACACAACACATGGAATACCATCTTCAAGGTTCAATATAATAAAGCTGTATGACAGAGATAGAACAACTCCCTGGAGCAAGCAGGATATAATGAAAATAATGGATGATGGAGTTCATCTGATAGCCCACATGGGACATGCCAACTATGTCTACAACATGAGGATGGTCACAGATGACGTCCTTCAGCTCACAAATGATAAATACTTCTTTGCCTACTCCTCAGGCTGCATGTCCGGCGGCTTTGACCAGGATGACTGCATAGCGGAATATTTCACCGTGAAAACGCAGCATGGCGCATTTGCAGGCATATGGAATACCCGCTACGGGTGGGGCGGCGGACAGGATGAGCCATATGATATAATTGATTATGGAACACAGAGATTTGCAAGAGAGTTCTGGGATGCCATATTTGGAGAAGGAATAAGAGAACTGGGAAAGGCAAATGCCGATTCAAAGGAGGATAATGTATGGAGAATAAATGACCTTGTTATGAGATTCTGCTATTATGAGCTGACTTTGTTTGGTGATCCATCTGCTGTTCTTAAAGATGTTGATGAACATCCTCCATCAAAACCCTCAAAACCATCCGGAACGGAGGATGGAAAGATAAAGCAGGAGTACACATACACATCAATGGCGCAAGATGATGATGGAGATATGATATATTACATATGGGATTTTGGAGACGGGAGCACCTATATTATAGGACCATATGAACCTGGAAAAAGCGTGGAAGTGACGCATTCCTGGGCGAGAAAGGGAAAATATGAGGTTAAAGTAAAGGCTGTTGATATTTATGGAAGGGAAAGCGAGTGGAGCGATTCACTGCTTGTGAGCATGCCATACACATATCATCCATTGATGGAGCTAATGATACAGATCATTCAGGATATTCTCCATATTGTTTCCTCTCCCCTATCCTCTATCTCTATGCCAATTTCCTTCAATTTTGCTCTTATTTCATCAGCAAGTGCATAATTTTTCTCTTTTCTTGCATTTCTCCTTATCTCAAGCAATCTTTCCAGCATTTCCTCCCATGAGCCCTGCTCCTCCACACCATAGCCAGATGCAATTTTCTTCAGGGCTTCAACATCCACTTTCTTTTCCTCTTCCTGAAGGAGGGTTAAAACATTTGCAATTTTAAGAAAAGTATTGAGAGCGTATCTGCACAATGGTGGAGATGGATTTTCCTTCTTCATAAAGAGAATGTTTGTATCCTTTACAAAATCGAATATGGTTTCTATTGCTTTTGGTGTATTAAAATCATCATCCATTGCAACCTCAAAGTTTCTTATGAACTTCTTCACATTATTGAGATATTCTTTCTCCACCTCATCAAGCCCTTTTTCATTAAATTTATCATCCTCACCAGCGGCCATTTCAAGCTTTTCTTTTGCAATTCTTATCCTTCTAACAGCATTCTCAGCATTCCTCATTGCCTCCTCACTGAAATCTGGTGGGCTTCTGTAATGCACAGATGCAAAGAAAAATCTCAGAGATTCGGCATCCCACATGGAAAGAGCATCCCTTACATTTATTATATTGCCGATGGACTTACTCATCTTTTCTCCTCTTATTTTAAGCAGACCCGCATGCAACCAGTAATTGACGAATCTCTTCCCCTCGCTCGCCTCCGCCTGCGCAATCTCGTTTTCATGATGAGGGAATATCAAATCCTGTCCTCCCCCGTGGAGATCAAAGGGCATGCCCAGATATTTGGAACTCATTGCAGAACATTCAATATGCCATCCCGGTCTTCCTTCTCCCCAGGGGCTGTGCCATTTTGGCTCTCCCGGCTTGGCCGCCTTCCATAATGCAAAGTCTTCAGGTTTTTTCTTTTTCTCACCGGGCATTATTCTTGCCCCTGCCTTGATCTGCTCCATATCCTGGCCCGATAATTTTCCATAGTCTCTGAACTTTTCAACGCTGAAATAAACATCTCCTTCCGATACATAAGCATAGCCCCTGTCAACAAGTTTCTTCACCATTTCTATCATATCATCTATATGCTCACTTGCCTTGGGATACATATCCGCTGGTCTAACACCAAGTTTTTCAAGGTCTTCAAGACATCTTTTTGCATAGTAAGAGGAGTATTCCAGTGCATCCATGTTCTTTTCTGCTGCAGCATTTATTATCTTATCATCTATGTCCGTTATATTCTGCACATATGTAACCTTATAACCCTTATATTCAAGATATCTCCTTATGATATCAAAAGCCACATAGGTACGAGCATGTCCTATATGAGCATCACTGTAGGTGGTTATGCCACAAACATACATTCTGACAATACCCTGCTCAACCGGAATGAATGGTTCCTTTTTTCTTGTCAGTGTATTGTATATCCTTAGCATAAACATGTATTATGTAATGATAAAAAAGATTGCTGTTATTCCATGGCCATACTCCATATTTTATCTCCAATATGATGCATATTCTTTACAGCCTTTCCCTTCCTTGCCATTTTCATTTCTCTGCCCGTCATCAACGCAATTCCAACAGCTATTGGCGTTCCTCTTTCATCTTTTACCACAACAGCGTCATTTATGGATATATTTTCATCCGCATCAATTATTCCTGCAGCCATAACATCAGCCCCATTAAGGATGTACTTTATTGCACCATCATCAACAACAACATATTTCTTGTCTGATGGATATGCTCTGAACGCTATAACATTCAATACAGGAGTATCACCAAAAAACATTCCAGCCAGTTTTCTATTTATCAAGAGTACTTTAACGCCATCCATATATGCTATTTCCATATTTCCTTCAATATTGCTTCCAAAATTATTCTTTATTTTTTCCACAATCTCCTTTGCTTCTCTCTTGCTTACAGCATGCCTGTTTTTAAGCATAATAAAAAAGAAAGTATTTTATTTTATAATTCTCTCTATTCAGGAATGAAGATAAACTACACCATACTGGCATTCGCAGTCCTTTTTCTATTCATAGTTCTTCCATCTCCCGAAGGGCTAAGCAAGGAAGGAGAGATGACTCTGGGCATACTTGCCATGGCCGTAATTTTATGGATAACAGATGCCATTCCGGTGGCAGCCACAGGTTTGCTGATCATGGGTCTGCAACCTTTGCTCGGGATAATGCCCGCAACCAATGTATTTTCAAATTTTGGAAATGATGCGATATTTTTTGTTATGTCAGCATTTATACTTGCAGCCGCTTTAGAGAAATACAATGTTCACAAAAGAATGGCTCTGAGAATGCTGAAATTTTTTGGAGTAAAACCAAAAAGATTTATTTTTGGCATAATTGTTTCATCTGCAATACTCTCTTTTATAATGCTCTCCCATGCAGTGGCAATGCTTTTACTTCCAATAATAGTGAGTATATTGCTGTCAGTAAAGGCAATGCCAAAAAAGAGTAATCTTGGGATAGCGTCAATGCTATCCATTGCTTATGGCTCTTCCATAGGAAGCTGGGGGACTCTGCTTGGAGGAGCAAGAAATCCTCTTACCGTGGCAATAATTGCTGAAACAGGCCATCACATAACATTTCTAGAATGGATGATATACAGCGTTCCTCTTGTTATAATCTCCATACCCATAGTGGCAGGAATAATTCTCTTCCTCTACCCTCCAGAAGAAAGTGATATGAAAAATGCCTTAATCAGTCTTGAAGGAGAGGTTAAAAAGATGGGAAAAATAAGGGGAAAAGAGCTTCATGTAGCAGTTGTATATTCAATAACCGCTCTCATGTGGATATTTCTTTCATCCTACATTAATATGGGCGTCATTGCCCTTATTGGAGCATCTCTACTCTTCATTTTTCAACTCATAACATGGGATGACATTGAAAAGAGGGTTCAATGGGGCATAATATTGCTTTATGGAGGAGCCATAACAATAGGAAAAAGTCTGGAGGCAACAAGTGCAGCTGAATGGCTGACTTCTCAGCTAACAGGAATAGTTGGACTGAATCCATGGATGGTTCTTTTCTTCATAATAATCATCACAATATTCTTCACCAACATGATGAGTAACACGGCTGCTGTTGCAGCAATACTGCCAATAGGAATGCAGATAGCAATGGTAAAGGGAATAAATCCCGTCATAGCGGGCATGAGCATAGCAATGGCTGGAGGGATAGCATTTCTTTTTGTTATATCCACCCCATCAAATGCGATAGTATATTCATCGGGTTACATTTCAAGAATGGATATGATAAAAGCAGGCTTGATAACAAGCATATCTCTTGCAATCATACTCATTCTAACAGCCTTCTTCTACTGGCAGGCGCTGCTGTAAAAAATATATAAGGAATGATATTAACTTTTCATGGATTATATAGAAAAACTGGAAAACGAAATCGGCAGCAGGAAAGTGCTAAAAGATGAAGCATCTCTTTACTCTTACGGATTTGACGCAAGCATCCACCATGCCATGCCGGATGTAATTGTTAGGCCAAGCAGTACAGAGGATGTTGTTTCCATAGTAAAAATAGCCCACGAATATGGCATTCCAGTAATTCCAAGAGGAGCAGGAACAGCCCTCTCAGGGCAGGCGGTGCCCATAAGAGGAGGGATAATACTCGATATGATTGCAATGAACAGGATAAAGGAGATAAAAATAGAGGATTTGTACTGTGTTGTTGAACCTGGAGTCATATATGGAAAATTAAATGAGGAACTGAGTAAATATGGATTTTTCTTTCCTCCCAGCCCTGGAAGCGGGGATGTGTGCTCTGTTGGAGGGATGATTGCAACAAATGCATCTGGAATGAGAGCCATAAAATATGGAGCTACAAGAGATTATGTTCTGGGGCTTGAAGCAGTATTTCCTCCAGGAAAGGCGTATAAGCTCGGGAGCAGGACAATAAAAAATTCATCCGGATATCAGATAGAAAGACTTCTTGTGGGAAGTGAGGGCACACTCGGCATAATAACAGAAACAACAATAAGAATTTCTCCTCTGCCTGAAAAGAGGGCTGTTGCTCTCGCCTCATTCAACAGTCTATATGATGCTGGGAAAGGGGTTGCAAATATAATCTCTGCAGGTATCCTTCCATCTGCTTTAGAAATAATGGATAAAGTTTGCATTCAGGCTGTAAATAAATCGATGAATATTGGTTTACCTGATGCAGAGGCAATATTGCTTATAGAAAAGGATGGAAGGGGCGAGGAAATAAAGCAGGATATGGAGAGAATAGCAGAGATATGCAAAAAAAGCGGAGCGACGAAGATAGAGTTCACGGATGATGAGGAGAGAATGAAGGAGTTATGGAAAGGAAGAAAAGGAGTTTTGCCATCTTTATCCAGATATGGAGAGAATATGGTATCTGTGAGTCTTGCAGATGATATGAGTGTTCCGATTTCGAAGATACCGGATGCCATAAAAGCTTTTCAGAAGATAGCTGAGAAAAACAATATTCTTATAGGCACATATGGACATGCCGGAGATGGAAATCTGCACACAAAAATACTGATTGACCCAACAAAGGAAGAAAGCTGGAAGAGAGCAGAGAAAGCTGTAGATGAAATTTATCGCAAGGTATATGAGCTTGGAGGAATAGTCAGCGGCGAGCATGGAATAGGAATATCAAAGGCCCCATGGATGGTGAAGGAAAATATTGAACTGATGGAAAAAATAAAGATGGCAATAGATCCAAAAAATATAATGAATCCCGGAAAAATGATGCAATGGAAAGGAAGTATAATAACACATTTAAGATACATGTGAAAAATTATGATACGAAATCATTATGTTTATATACCTTTGCCTAATAAGATATAAGGGGTGGGATGTACTTAAGGGAGATTCAGATAGAAAACTTCAAATCATTTGGTAATAGAGTGAGAATACCGTTTCTTACAGGATTTACCGCAATAACAGGGCCAAATGGCTCCGGAAAATCCAATATAATAGATGCCATTCTATTCGTCCTTGGAGTAAGAAGCCCGAAGATGGTGAGAGCTGAGAGACTAACAGATTTAATACATAAAGGGGCAAAGGATGCGAATTACTGTAAGGTATCTCTCATTTTTGATAACTCCTCAAGAGAACTGCCAGTGGACAGTGATGAAATAATATTAACCAGAAAAATAAAGAAAGCACCTCTTCCAAATAAACCCGATAATTATTACAGCTACTATTACATAAATGGAAAATCTGCATCCCTGTCAGAATTTATAGGGTTGCTATCTGAAGGAAACATTTCAGAAAACTGCATTGTGCAGCAGGGAGATGTGACTGCAATAGTGGAAATGAGTGACATGCAGAGAAGAAAAATAATAGATGAACTTGCAGGAATATCCGATTTTGATACTGAAATAGAAAAGGCAAAGAAGGAAAGGGAAGAAGTGGAAGACAATATGGAAAAAATTGAGATAATTCTGTCAGAGATAAGAAAGCAGATAAGACAGTTGAAAAGAGATAGAGATGACGCCCTGAGATATAAGGAACTAAAAGATGGGTTATCCAGATACAATGCAATGATGTCATACAAGAAAAAAGTTGAGATTGAAAGAGAAATAGCGGAGGTAACAAAACAGATTGAATCTTATGAAAAGAGCAAAGCAGAATATGAGGAAAGAATAAAGGAGATAAAAAAGAAATACAATGAAAAAGTTCTGAGATTTCAGGAGCTGGAAGATAAAATAGCCTCCATAGGAGGAGAAGAATTAATAGAAATAAAGCAGAGAATAGATGCAGCAAAGGAGGAGATAATAAAGTCAAAAGAAAGAATAAACCATTACAGAATGGAAATTGCTGAGGGAGAGGGAGAAATAAAGGAACTGGAGAGCAGACTTTCTAAGGTTAAAAAAGAGTTGAAGCAGTATGAAAGAAGAATAAAAGAGCTTAATGAGGAGTATGAGAGAAAGGATAGAGACGCAATATCCATAAAATCGAAACTTGAAGAGATGAAAAGGAAGGCAGAGCACTCTGATGAAATAGCAATGGAGCTAAGCAGAGAAATAGCAAAGTTGAGAAAGATTCTAAATGAAAAAAGGGAAGAGCACCACAAACTGCTTCTTGAAAGAGATAGGATATCCCAGCAGATGGAAGGAATAGAGGCAAGATTCATGGATGTAAAGCAGAATAAGGAATCCTTAGAAACAGAACTTCAGGAGGTGAAAGAGGAACTTGCTGAGAAAAGAAAGGGAACAAAGGAACAGGAAAAAAGAAAGGAAGAACTGGAAAAGAAGCTCTTTGATTTCAAGAAAAGAGAGGCTGAAATAGGAGCAAGGTTGAGAGAGTTGGACAGAAAGATAATATCAATTCAAAGGGAACTGGCAAAGCTGAGAAATCAGCAGGATATGGCCTCAATCTCATCTGCGGTAAGGGCCATACTTGATGCAAGAGATGAGGGGATAATAAAGGGAATACATGGAAGCATTGCAGAGCTGGGAGAGGTGGATGAGGAATATTCTCTTGCTCTGGAAATTGCTGCAGGCAGAAGAATAGAGTCAATTGTCGTGGAAAATGATGAAGTAGCAGCAAAATGCATTGAATATCTCAAGAAAAACGATTATGGAAGAGCAACATTTCTTCCGTTGAATAAGCTCTCAGAAGGAAAGCCCAGAGGAAAGGCCCTTCTCGCCTCAAGGGATAAGGATGCCATAGGATTCGCCATAGATCTGGTAAAATTCAATCCGAGGTATAGAGCAGCGTTCTGGTATGTCTTCGGCGATACAATAGTGGTGAGAGACATAGACGCAGCAAGGCGCCTCATGGGTGGGGTGCGGCTGGTGACATTGCAGGGTGAGCTGATAGAGGCGAGTGGGGCCATGACCGGAGGAAGCGTATCAAGGAGAGGGAGTTTTGGAGTGGCTGACAGGAAAAGAATCAACGAGTTAGCTGAGGAACTGAGGAAGGCCTCATCTGAGCAGGAACTGTTGACAGATGAACTTGTAAAAGTCAAGGAGGATATAGGAAAAATCGAGGAGGAGCTTGGGAGTATTTCATTTAAGGGAATGGAAGATATTGAAAAACTGGAGATAAGGAGAAAGGAAATAGAAAGGAGTTTAAAGGTTGCTGTAGAAGAGTATAACAAAATTGAGAGGGAAAGAGATGAGTTAAGGAAAAAACTGGATGAGATTGTTTTGAAAATAGATGCAGCAGAGAAGAGAATAGAGGAGATTGAGGAGAAAATAAAAAGCAAGGAGGAGGAGTTAATAAAGATTGCAAACAAGGAAGCGATTAAAGAAATAAATGAGATGAGGGAAAAGCTGAATTCACTTCAGGAAGAGTTAATAAGTATTGACGGAGAGATAAAGACAAATGAGAAGCAGGTGGAGGTTATCGAAGAGAGGAAAAAAGAGATTGAGGAAAGGATAGAGGAGCTAAAGAATAAAATAAAGGAAATGAAGGAAGAGATATCTATGGAGCAGAAAAATGTGGACAGGAATAAACACGAGCTCAAAACAATGGAAACCATAGAAGCAAAAATATCAGGAAAGGCGACTCAGATGACAAAGGAGAGGGATAAGCTTTACAGGGAAATAACAGAGATGGAAAATAAAATAGAAAATCTATCCACAAAAATAGAAACAACAATAGATTTAATTGCAAGGGCAAAGGCAAGGCTCCCAACACTGGAATCGGCTCTTGCAGAAGTGATGGACATTGAGATGGAATTTGATGAAAAGGAACTCCTTCCAATGGAAGAGATAAAAAGAAAAATAAAGGAAATAGAAACAAAAATGGAAAAAATGCAACCAATAAATATGAGGGCTCTGGAGGAATATGAAAGGCAGGAAGAAAGAAAGAATAAATTTGAGGAGGAAATAAACAGGCTAAAGCAACACAGGAAGGAACTCATAAAGCTTGAGGGAGAAATAAATCAGCGCAAGAAGGAGGCATTTTTTGAGGTATTTAACAAAGTTAGAGAAAACTACAGAAAAATTTATTCACAGCTTACTGGAGGAGAGGGAGATTTAATTCTTGAAAATGAGGAAAATCCATTTGAAGGTGGTTTGATAATAAAGGTTAAACCACCTGGAAAGAGAAGTTTGAGTCTGAAATCCCTATCAGGAGGAGAGAAAAGCATAGCAAGTTTGTCATTCATATTTGCCATTCAGGAATACGAGCCGTCTTCATTCTATGCTCTTGATGAAATAGACATGTTTCTTGATGAAAAGAATGCAGAAAAAGTGGCCAAAATGATATCCGAGAATTCAAGAAAGGCACAGTTCATAGTTGTCTCCCTCAGAAGAATAACTCTGATGCAGGCTGATCACATATATGGCGTAACCTCCAGCAATGGTGTTTCAACAATAATAGGAAATGTTAATGTTAGAGAAGTGGAGAAAATGGTGGAGGTAAAATGAAAGGAGAGATAATAGAGCACATAATAAATCAAAAGGATATGCTCTATCGGAAGGAGAACATACAGAAGTACATAGATATGGTTGAAAAGAAGATATTCATCAGAGATACATTTGATAGAGCAATAGCAAGTATATTTGAACTTGTTATAGAAAAGCAGATTAATCCAAAGGAAATTGACTTGACAACCTTCTCCCACATTTATCTGGAAAAAATTGAGAGGGAGGGAATAAATCTTGGTGTTGCTGGAAAGATACTGCTTCTTGCCTGGAAAATACTCAAAATGCAGAGTGAGGAGATAATAAGAGATATGGAAATGAGAGAAGAGGATGAAAATAACTACATAGATGATATACCTGACTGGTATGGAGATGATGATGCCTTCAATTTCACCAGAAAGGTTATTGAAAATGATATTCCAATAATGCCAAAGATAAGAAGAAATACTCCAAGAAAAATAACTCTCGTTGAATTAATAAATGCCTTTGAAGAGGCAAAGGAGGAAATGAAACACAGGAAGAGGAAGAGGAAGACGAGAAAGATAATATCCCCATCCACCATCGGAGAACACGCTCATAAGGAGGATATAGAGAAGGATTTAAGCTATGTTATGAAAAAGATAAGTAAACTTAATGGAAAAGCAGTTCCATTAAAGAGCATCTCAGATGGAAGAAATATGATATCCATTTTGCTTCCTGTTCTATTCCTGGCAAAGGAGGGTGTTCTTGAGATATGGCAGGAGAATTTTCCATATGGGGACATATACATAAGGGTAAAGCATGGAAACAAGGAAAATAGTTGAGGCAATATTGTTTGCATCATCCCGCCCCGTAGCTATAGATGAGATTATAAAGAGTAGTGGAAAAAGCATAGAAGAAGTTAAAAAAGCAATAGAAGAGCTGAAAAAATTCTATGAAGATTCATCAATAGAAATTGCAGTGATAAATGGAAGATATGCCATGCAGATAAAAAATGAGTATGCAGAATATGCCAGAGAATTTGCTCCCGTAGAGCTATCCAAAAATCACATCAAAACCCTTGCTCTGATAGCATATCATCAGCCAATAAAACAATCTGAATTGAAAAAGATGATAGGAAGCAGTGTCTATGATTATGTGAGATTGCTTGCTGAGAAAGGTTTTATAAATGCGAAGAAGGAAGGAAGAACAAAAATAATAGAGGTTTCCCAGCACTTCTATGATTATTTTGGAATAGATAGAAAGGATAGAGACGCGATTAAAAAAATGCTTGAACAAAGCTCCAAAAAGTTATAAAACTTATACATATTTCCTTTCATGCTGGAAGATACATTTCCCATAATCAAGGAAATAAAGGATGAGGAGTTAAGAGAGAAAGTTGAAAAATGTTTTTTGCTTGCGATGGAAAGAGGAGGCTGGAATTCCTTATATGAAGTGCCTTTTACACTCACTTTTGAAGGCTCATATGATTTTGTAAAGCATGTAAATAATGTAGCAAACATGGCATATCAGGTGGGAAAGACAAGAAATGATGTTGATATGGACATACTCATAGCAGGAGCGCTCCTCCACGATGTGGGAAAACTCATAGAGTATGAGAAAAGAGATGGAAAGGTTGTTAAATCAGAATTTGGCAGATACATGAGGCATCCCGCCATCGGCGCCGCCATGGCGATGGAGCTGGGCATGGATATGAAGATTGTGAATATAATAATGGCTCATTCAAAGGAGGGAGAAATGGTGGAGAGATGCAATGAGGCGATAATTGTTCACCACTGTGATTTCATAGATTTTGAAATTGCAAAAAATGAGGTGAGGAAATGAAGATAACAGAGGAATTTTCAGCAGGTACGGATAGCCAGAGAGATTGTATTGTTAAGGTTTCAGAGGGAAATGAGATAGTGGTGAAGGGAAAATCAGCCCGCATGTTTGATGAGCATATAAAGGAGATTGTGAGAGAGAGGCTTGATGAGATAGATGTGGAAGCAAAGGTGGAGATATACGAGAATGGAGCGCTGGATTATGTAATAATTTCCAGGCTGGAAGCAGCCATAGCAAAAGCATTGAGGATAACCATTGAGGATAAAAAGGTGAGGAGAGGCAAAACAGCGGAGGACAGAGCAAGGAGAAGCAGGCTTTATCTGCCGGGAAACAATCCAAGATATCTCAATAGCGTCAGCATATATGAGAGTGATGCTGTAATCCTTGATCTTGAAGACTCTGTATCTGTGGATAGGAAGCTTGAGGCAAGATATCTGGTAAAGAATGCATTAAAGTACATGGATTTTGGAAAATCGGAGATATGGGTGAGAATAAACAAGGATATGGCAAGGGAGGATATGACCGTAATTTCATATGGTTCCCCTCATGGAATATGCATACCCAAGGTTCAGAGTAAAGAGGATATTGAAGTGATAGAAAAGATTATGGAGGAAAGCGGTGGAGATTTCCACCTCATGCCCATAATAGAGGATGCAAAGGGAGTGATGAATGCAAAGGAAATAGCAGAGGCAAGTTCAAGAATAGTCGCCATAGCCTTTGGAGGAGAGGATTATACGAGAGATATAGGAGCAATGAGAAGAAACTGGGATACATTGTTTTTTGCAAGAGCAATGATACTCAATGCTGCCAAAGCAGCAAATGTTCAGGCCCTTGACACAATTTATCCGGATGTTACAAATGAGGAGGGGCTCAGAGAGGAAACAATGAAAATAGTGGAAATGGGATTTGATGGAAAGGGAGCAATACATCCGGGGCAGGTGGAGATAATAAATGAATGCTTCATACCAAGCAAGGAGGAGGTGGAGCAGGCAAGAAAGATAATAAATGCAATTGAGGAGGCAAGGAAAGCCGGCAAAGGAGTCGCGAGTCTTGATGGAAAAATGATTGATCTGCCTGTGGAAAAGAAGGCAAGAAGAATCCTGCGTCTTGCATCAAGATAATTTCTCCATCATCAAAACACTGATGATAGCCTTCCTCCATCAACCGGAAGCATAACCCCATTTATGTAGGATGCATAATCGCTGGCAAGAAAGGCTGCAGTATATCCTATTTCCTCTGGCATTCCCATTCTTCCTGCAGGCACCGGTGAAACATAATCATTGAGAGCATTCTCCATACTTTTTCCATCTCTTTTGGCTCTATCCTCTGCAAGTTTCAGCATTCTTTCAGTTTTTATTATTCCGGGCATTATCCCATTTACAGTTATTCCATGCCTTCCCACCTCCTTGGCAAGAGTTTTAACAAGTCCTGCCATGGTTATTCTAACAACATTGCTCAATGCAATGTTTGGTATGGGCTCCTTTATCGCCACACTGGTTGAGTATATTATTCTTCCATAATGAGATGAAATCATATGTGGCAATAACTTCCTTGTAAGATAAATTGCAGGATATAATAAAAGGGAAACAGCATTTTCCCAGTCATTCATCTCCATATCCATGAAGTATCCTGGTTTTGGCCCACCTGTGGAGAAAAAGAAAATGTCAACACCACCATAATTTTCAAGCTCATCGGCAGCATGCAAGATATCATCTTTTTTCATGAGATTGGCAACTATGTAACTTACATCCCTTCCGTACTTTTCCTTAAGCATGTGAGCAGCTTTCCTTAAATTTTCCTTGTTTCTGGAAAGGAGAATAACATCAGCATTGCATGATGCAAAAACATCTGCAACACCATAACCTATACCCTTTGAAGAGGCTGTAACAAATGCCTGTTTCCCATTCAACTCTATCTTCATGGTTTTAATAAGAGTATGGAAATTATGAATGTTTCTCCTGCTACTTCTTCTTAATCATCTCCCTTATTACCTTTTCATCTATCTTTGCCTTCTCCTTTCTCTGTTGCTTATCCAGGCGCCAGAATAACTTGTGCCTTTCGAGAGTGAGGGCATAAATAACGCTTCCAATTGCTATCCATGCTATGAGGAATAGAAAGCCGGGCATTGCCCCATCAAGGCGGAGGACATAGCCAAAGAATAGAGCTGAGAGAATCATTCCTGCAAGGGAAATGACCCATAAGCCTCTCAGCTTGAATTTTGCCTTTTCATATATCTCCGGATGCTTGTAGGGCAGTACAAAGGAGGAAGCGGTTATTGAAATGTAAACAAGCAGGACAGCCATGTTTATCATCATAACTGCATTCATGAAAGCCTTTGCGAATATTATTATCGCTATTGCCATCGCGCCAGTAACTATCAAAGACCATTTCGGCACTTTATACCTGTTCAGTTCTGCAAGTTTTGAAGGAACAATCTCATCCTTGGCCCAAGCAAATGAGAGACGAGAGGATGCAAGAATAGTGGGATTTATATCTGATATTATGGCAATGGAACCGGCAAATGCAACATATACTGCAATTAATGATGGAAGAAAATATCGTGCAACATCAGGAATTGAACCTGTGGAGAAATCGTAAGAGGAGTAAAAAGAAGGTGACATGGAGCCATATGTGATTACAGCCATGACAATATATATTATGGCAATTCCAAAGGTAGAGAGAAGTATTCCCTTTGGAAGTGTTTTGCCAGGATTTCTCACCTCGCCTCCAGCATTTGCTATAACCGCAAATCCAATGTAGCTGAAGAAAATCAAACTGCTTGCCTTGGCAAGAGATGAAAAATCAAATTTAGCCTGATAGGCAAGATTTGAGATGGAAACATGGGGAATGCCAAATATTATGAAAAGACCTATTCCAATCATGAGAAGAACAAACATTACTGTCTGGATTATTCCGTAAAGTTTTATTCCAAGATAATTCAATATTACAAATACAACAACAAATATTATTGCAATAAGCTGTATGTTTGATGCAATCCATGATGATGCAGAATGCCATCCTGAAATGTCAAGAAAGTTCTGTATGAGTATCGTATCCCCGACAGCCATGGCCGCGAGTGTAGCAATCATTGAAAACCATCTTGCCCATGTTGAGATAAAGCCTATGTAGGGATCAAGGAGCCTACTTATGAAAATATATTCTCCTCCAGATGATGGCATTGCCGATGCAAGAACAGCATAGCATAAAGCCACAAGAATTGCAGGTATGGCAGCCATGATATATGAGAGTATTATCCCTGAACCAACATGAGTAACACTCTGTATCTGAATGGTTGATATGAAAAGCCCTCCTCCTATAACGGAGGTCATGATCGTTGCAACAACTTCCTTCAAACCCAGTTCCCTTCTGAGTTCCTCCATAAAATATTATGTTTTCTGGATTATAATTGTTTTTATTTTTTATTTTCTTCTCCCAAAAAATTTTATTACCTGTTTCCTTTCCTTGTTAGTGAAATAAAATGCAGGTAGTGGATGCAAGAAATGGAAGGATAACTGAGGAAATGAAATTCGTGGCAGAGAAGGAAGGAGTGGATATTGAGAAATTGAGGAGGGCAATAGCTGATGGCAGAGCTGTAATCTTTAAGAATATTTTACATGATATTGAACCCGTTGGAGTGGGAAAGGGGCTTAGAGTAAAGGTGAATGCCAACATTGGCACATCCATGGACATTGTTGATGTGGATGCAGAGATAAGAAAAGCAAGGATTGCCAAGGAATATGGAGCAGATGCAATAATGGATTTATCCACTGGAGGAAATCTAGATGAAATAAGAAGAAAAATAATGAAGGAAGTGCCAATTGTGACGGGCACTGTTCCAATATATGAGGCTGCATGGTATGCATTGAAGAGGGGCAATGCCATAGTTGAGATGAGTGAGGATGACATGTTCAATGCTGTGGAAACTCATCTGAAGGATGGTGTGGATTTTGTAACAATTCATGCAGGTGTAACATCAGAGGCTGTGGAAAAGATGAGAGATTTCAAAAGAGTTGTGGGAACAGTAAGCAGGGGTGGAACATTTCATGCAGCCTGGATTCTGCACAATAATGAGGAAAATCCATTCTATAAGAATTTTGATTATCTTCTTGAACTTCTGGCAGAATATGATGCCACCATAAGCCTGGGTGATGGACTGCGCCCCGGCGGGCTGCCTGATGCCACCGATTTCCTTCAGATACATGAGCTTTATACCATAGGAAAGCTTGTGAGGAAGGCGAGAGAGAAGGGAGTGCAGGCCATAGTGGAGGGGCCAGGGCATATTCCAATAGACCAGATAGAGGCAAATGTGAAAATGGCAAAAATTGCAACGGATGATGCTCCATTCTATGTTCTCGGCCCTCTTGTAACGGATATAGCATCCGGCTATGACCACATAAACGGCGCTATAGGAGGGGCGATAGCAGCCATGGCAGGTGCAGATTTTCTGTGCTATGTGACTCCTGCAGAGCATCTTGCCCTGCCCAATGAAGAGGAGGTTAAGGAAGGAGTTATAGCAACAAGAATAGCAGCGCATGCTGTCAATCTCATAAGATTCAGAAAAGATTATGAATGGGACCTTGAAATGTCTAAGGCAAGGGGAGAGTTGAGATGGGGAAAACAGCTGAAACTATCCATTGACAGGGAAAATGCGGAGAAAATAAGAGAGGAGAGATATCCCGACAATCCCCAGGTATGCACAATGTGCGGGGAGTTGTGCGCAATAAAACTGTTAAGGGAATACCTTGACGAAAAAAGATAGGAAACATTTTTGTTTCCTTTAGCATTTAACCATAGCATGATGAACGAACCCTTGCTGAGGGCAAAGCCCTGTGATGAGGATCTTGAGTGCTGAGTTTCATTATTCAAAGGGAAGGAATAAGCAATATAAGAGTGAAGAATGTGACTCCATAGGTTTTCTTTTCCTTATGAATGCCAGTATCGTCATTAAATCCGTCAATGATTACATCAAGCACAAAAAACTGTATGCCATATGAGCGGGAGATGGTTCTGAACTCCCAGTAATCCCTTATCTCCTTTGAAAATGTCCAGTTACATGTGGTGTTGTATGGGCCTTTTACATACTCGCCATTAAACAAATTTTTCATGCTTATTTTTATGGTTAGATTGGCTGTATCCTCTTCGTATTTGCTATTTTCTATCCCCACAGTAAGCTGTGCGGGATAGGAGAGAATGCTTCCCTTTATTTTTATTTTTAAATCATCATTTGAAACACCCTGTTTTGAATCTGCCATAAAAGCAAGTGTGGCCATGGCCAACCTGCTGACTTTTTTGAGATATGTCATATTCATGTACTCAATTTTATCTTCAGATGTGTGGTAGTATGGATCAATTCTATACTCCAAAAAGTAACTGGCATCATATCCATAATCCAGAAAAGATTGATGGTCGCTTATAGGCTCATTTGGGAGACGAATTATTTCAAGCCCTATATATTTCCCATAAATTTCATTCATTTTCATGCTTATATCATATATCCATGATGATTCATTGCTCACAAGGTTTTTTATCCTGCTTCCATCTTCAGAGGAAACAGCATATCCAATACCATCCAAGGTGATTACACCTGCAATGTTTTCTCCTTTTTCATGAACTTTCCTCACATATTCATGGCTACCAAGCCTTCCCTGCTCCTCTCCAGAAAATAGAACGAATTTTATGGTTGAATTGAATGTATGCTCACTCATTGCCCTTGCCATAGCCAGAACAGCAGAAACACCTGAGCCATCATCATCAGCTCCTGGTGAGACAAGAACACTGTCATAGTGTGCACATACTATAACTGTCCTGTTAGGCAAACTTCTTCCCGTCAATGTTGCCTCAATGTTTTTTCCACATCTTCCCTTATAACTCCAGTTATCATATCTTACAGATAATTTCATTCTCTTCAGTTCATTGTAGATATAATTTGCCAATGCATTACATGCCTCAGAGCCAGTAGGATGAGGACCAAAATTCTGTATCGCCTGAACATAATTTCTCAAAATGGTTTCATTAATCTGTTTCATCATCCTCTCCACTTCTGAAATATTACTCCCATAAGATTCTGCTTCTCTCACAAGAGGTGTAAAAAGTGATAACATGAGAAATGCCATAAATAAAGCCATTATTTTTTTCATTTTATCAGGAAGATAATTGTACATTCATATTAAAATTTCTGGTGTGTTTTGGAAGCTATCTCTTCAGTTCTTCCTTCAATCTTGCTATGAGATTAACAGGCTCAGGCTCAACTTCATCATAAATCGCCTTATAAACGCTCACAAGGTCTCCGAAATAAATGAGATAGATAAGCTCTGAAAATTCATCTTCTCCATTTCCAAATATCTCCATTACTTTGGCTTTCTCTCCATAAATTTTTTTCATGAATTCAAATCTTTTCCTTATTCTTTCATTCTCCTTTCTGCTCCTCAAAAAGATGACAGTAAAGTTTCCATCCTCTCTCTCCCAGGATTCTATCTCATTATGATTGCATTCCGGAACAGGAAAATCAAAGGCATGAAGCTTTGCATTTTCATTCAGCTGCTGCCTCCATCTTGTGGCTGCTGCTGATAGCAGGCCAGAGCCATATATTATGACATTTCCTTCGAGATTATTTGCGATATCGATGGCAATATCCCTTGCCATTTTCATGCTTTTTACTGCTTCCAGCACGGCGTCAATATCAAATTTTTTTATATAGCCATATTCTGCCAGAGAAATTGCAAGTGGAAAGAAAAGATAGGGGAAGGCTGCTCTCGGCTGCATTCCGGAAGGTATTATCACTGCATTCTTTTCCTTTCCAAGCTCTCCACCTGATGTGATGATGACTGTTTTACTGTTCCGTTCTCTTGCTTTCTTATATGCGGAGATGGTTTCTTCCGTATTCCCGCTGTAACTCACTGCTATGAAGAGAGTGGAGAATGAAACAAATTCTGGAATCGAATAATCACGATTGACAAAAAATGGTATTTTTGCCATATGCTGAAGAATAATACCCGCAATGCCCGAGCCCCCCATTCCAGCGTAGACTATATTCTCTGCTTTATCCGGCAATGGAACATCTATTTTTGTGGCTCTTTCAATATGCTCCGGATACTCCAGCAATGTGGAAAGCATGCTATTATATGGTAGCATGAATAAATAGGTTGCCAAAAGTTTTTTTATTCTAAATAGATATATCGATTTAGAATGAGAAAATCTTTCATGAAGTTATTTGTTCTCAAGCAGTTAAGCAAGGAGAGCATGACAGGGTATGATTTCATCAAAAAATGTGAGAAGATTATGGGTTATCGTCCAAGCGCAGGAAGCATATATCCGATATTGCATGGCATGGAAAAGGATGGAATCATATACGGGATAAGAGAAGGCAGAAGGAAAATTTATTCCCTCACACCAAAAGGGAAAAAATTTGTTAATGAAATTAACGAAATGAGAGAAGAATTTTACGAAAAGTTAAGAGCCATACTATCAGCTATGGCAGAGAGTTTCGATGAAATGGAATTGAAAAAATTCATGATAATAAGGGAATATCCTGAATTAATGAAAATAATTTCTCTGCTGGGGGAAATAGATAAAGAAAAGGCGAGAAGGATTTTAAAAAAAGCATACAGGGAGATGAAAAATGAAAGCAATAGGAATTGAGAATCTGGTAAAAAAGTTTGGAGATATTGTTGCAGTGGATAACATAAATCTTGAGGTGGGAGAATGAAATAATCTTCTCCCTCCTTGGACCCAATGGAGCTGGAAAATCAACAACAATAAATATTCTTGCAACTCTGCTCAAACCAACATCTGGAAAAGCCATGGTAAAAGGCCATGATGTTGTAAAGGAGCCAGCAAAGGTAAGGCAAAGCATAGGAATAGTTTTTCAGGACCCTAGCTTAGACGACCAGTTAACAGCAATGGAGAATTTAGATATACATGGCAGGCTTTATCACATTCCCAAGGAGGAAAGGAAGAAGAGAATTGTTGAGGTTCTTGAAATGGTTGAGTTGCATGATAGGGCAGATAGTATTGTAAAAAACATTTTCTGGAGGAATGAGAAGAAGACTGGAAATAGCGAGGGGATTGATGCATAAACCATCTGTTCTATTTCTGGATGAACCCATAATAGGACTTGATCCACAGACAAGGAGACACATATGGGAATTCATAAGAAAGTTGAGAGATGAGGGTGTAACAGTGCTTTTAACCACACATTATATGAGGAAGCAGATGAACTTGTTGATAGAATTGCAATAATGGATAGGGGCGAATTAATTGCCGATGGCACGCCAGATGAACTGAAGGATTCCATAGATGGAGATGTAATAAAAATCAGGTACGAAGGAGATATGAATTCTCTGAGGACAGAGATGGAAAAGAGAGGAATAAAAACAATGATTGTTAATGATGAAATGGTGATGAATGTCTCAAAAGCGGAGGAAATCATACCTGAGATATTCAGAATTGCAGGTAATGGAATAAAGAGCATAATGTATAAGGAGCCAACACTTGAGGATGTATTTCTGTATTATACTGGAAGAGAGTACAGAGAGGGGAGAAGATGAAATGGATATAATAAGAATGAAGATGAGAAGGAGGTTCAGATGATTGGGGATATATATGCAGTTTATCTAAGAGAAATGATAAGGATGTATCGTTCTAAGGCAAGAATGATAACAACAATAGTCATGCCATTTCTGTGGCTCATCGTAATTGGAAATGCATTCAAGAATGCCTTTGCATCTTCAATGAGTAACATAGATTTCCTTTCATTTCTTACCCCTGGCATATTAGTTATGACAATAGTATTCACCTCAACCATATCCGGCATAACGACAGTGTTCGACAGAGAATTCGGTTTCCTTAAGGAGATTCTTGTATCTCCCATAAGCAGGGGTAGCATTCTCATTGGGAAAATGCTTGGCGGCGTGACACAGGCAATGATGCAGGCAGCCATAATACTTCTTCTTGCCATAGCCATGGGTGTATCGTTCGATATAAATGGAATAGCAGGAATGATTTTGACAATGTTTTTAGTAGCAGTCTCCTTTGTTTCCCTTGGCCTGGCTTTTGCAAGCAGGTTTACAAACATGGAAGGCTTTCAGATGGTAATGAATTTTCTCATCCAGCCCATGATATTTTTGAGTGGGGCATTCTATCCCACAAGGATGCTGCCATCATGGCTTCAATGGGCAGTTAAGCTAAATCCATTAACATATGGCGTGGAATGCAATGAGATATTTTTCCATAGGAATAAATGAATTTAATGTTGCATTTGATTTAATAGCCCTGCTTATATTCTCCATTGTTCTCATAGCAATAGGAGCATACTCCTTCAGCAAAGCATAAATATGATGGCATGTTGTTAAATTATGAAGCTAAATAAATTATTCAGCATTTTTGCCGTTTTTGTTTTAATTGCAACTATGACACCATCAAATGCACTGGAACATAAAGAAAAGATAACCATATATGATGCATATGGAAACAAGATAATGGAAAAAGTGGTTACTGACAGAGAGGCAAACAAGATTGAAAAAGGCATATTGAATGGAGATACCTCCTCTCTGGAAAAATATATTCCAAGAAAATTTGATTTTGGAATAATGAGCTACATATTCAGCTATGGCAAAGGAAAGATATTCATCCCATTTCATAATGACAGGAGTTTCATAAGAATATTTCTCCGCCCAATATTTTTCCAGTACGAAAAGGGATTTACCATAGCAAAACTTGGAGCCAACTACGCATGGGATAGATGCAAGAAAATAGGAGATTACGGAATAATGATGCATCGCCAGAGAGGCATACTCATAGGCTTTGTTGGAGTTCACATAAAAATAAGCCACACACTCAAGCCAGATACACACTTCCTCATAGGAGGGAGCTTCATCACAATAGGCAATGATTTGCCACTATAAATCATGAGAGGAAAAGGGCAGCCATCATGGCTAGGGCTATTACGAAAGCTGCTGCCCATATCTTGATATCCCATCTCATTACCTTAGCCCCATCAAGAGGACCGAATGGGATTAAATTAAAGAGGGCAAGGAAGGCATTTATGTAGGCAACAATGTAGAATGCATATGAATTGAGAGCTGAGGAAAGTATATAGAAAAATGCTGCCACCACAATATTTGCCAATGGCCCTGCAATGGCTATTTTTCCTCCCTCCCTACTTCCAGGATATCCAAAAATCTGCACCGCTCCTGGAGCGGCAAACACGATGCCTGTACTAGCGCTTAAGAACAGAGCAAGTAATAAGCCATAGGGAAACATTCTGTATTCACTCCAGTAACCCAGCCTTTCCCCCATTATTTTATGAGATAACTCATGAAATACAAATCCTGTCAGAATGGCAAGAAATGAAACGGGCAGTATGGAAATGAATAGCCCCATATGAATGTAGAAAGGATAAACAAGAGCAAATGCAAATGAAAATGTTAAAACAATGGCAGAGATTGCAAGATGCAGTAATTCAGTTGATGTGAACTTTATTTCAGGTTTTTCATATGAAAATGAATAGGGTTCATCAAATGGAATGTCATGAAATGAATAATATATCTTTCTATCCATGTTTGTGATATCTCAGCATTTTATGAACTTTTTGATTGTATCTCATGAGCGATGACAGCATTTTCTATCATGCTTGCTATTGTAACAGGCCCTACGCCTCCTGGCACCGGAGTTGCTGCTGAAGCAATTTTCAAAGCAGTCTCATCAACATCTCCATATACCTTCCCTCCTTCCTCTTTTATCCCTGCATCTAATATTACAGCACCCTTTTTAACATGCTTTTCCTTTATAAGCCCTCTCACTCCTGTAGCTGTTACGAGAATATCAGCCTTTTTTGTGATTTCTTCAAGCTTCTTGGTATAAACATGACATACTGAAACAGTGGCATTTCTGTTAAGCAACATTATGGAAAGAGGCTTTCCAATTATGCTGCTGTGATTGACTATAACAGCATTTTTTCCCTTAAGCTCGATTCCTTCATGCTCAATTATTTTGATTATTGCCTTTGCTGTACATGGAACAAGTTTTTCTTCTCCATGAATTATTTTGCCAAGATTGACAGGATTCATCCCCTCTATATCCTTCTCAGGCGCTATCCTCTCCACAGCCATAGCATAATCAATTTGCTCTGCCACAGGAAGCTGAATATTTATTCCTGTCACCGATTCATCATTATTCATTTCCCCTATAATCTCATAAAGCACTTCCATGGAGGCATCTTCCATGTAAATGGTTTCAAAATCAAATCCCGCTCTTTTGAATGCTTTTTCCTTCAATCTGGCAAAGAGAATGCTTTCATTGATCATTTTTGTAACAATCGTTGAAATTTTGATCTCTTTGCCCTCTGCCCTTTTCCTTGCATTCCTCTCTATCTCTCCTGCAATTTTTCTTCCATCAATTATTTTCATCTTTTTTCTTTCCCTCCCACACAACAATCTGTGGAAACGGTATTTCTATTCCTGCCTTCTCAAGCTCCACCTTTATTTTCCATAAAAGCTCCATCTTTACTCCATACCAGGCTGCTGATGGTGCCCAGAGTTTCACTCTTATATTTACACTGCTATCTGCAAGTTCCTCAACAAAAATTAATGGAGAGGGTTCCTTTAGAATGAGAGGATGCTCCTCCGCAATTTGTTTTATTATCTCAATTGCCCTCTCAGCATCATCCGCATATCTTATTCCAACAACATATTCAAATCTTCTCACAGGATGTTCAGAGTAATTCTTTATTCTGGCATTAAAAACCTTTTCATTGGGTATTCTCACCTTTATACCATCGTATGTCCTTATGGTCGTTGAAATCACTCTTATATCCTCCACAACTCCATCGACTCCCTCCACCCCTATTTCATCACCAATCTTCATGGGCTTCTCACCTAGCAGAAACATACCGCTTATCAGATTGGCAACTACAGTCTGGCTGGCAAATCCAAGAACAATACCAAGCAGGCCACCCGCCATCAGCAGGCCGCCGAGAGAAATGCCAATATATGGCAGAGCGACAATGAAAGCAATGGTTATGATGCCATAATAAAAGAGTTTCTCAACGGCTATCAAAGTTTCCCCTGGAAGTTTATCCTTCAGAATTCTTCTTATGTAGAGACGGGCAATCCTTGCGATTATGACTCCAACGACAAGCACTACAATGAATTCTATCATGCTTATTATCTGGATGTTCGTTCCAGGAATTGTGCTTGTGAATATGGAAAGAAGGTTTATCATTTGAATCCCCACTCCATAACAAATTTCTTTTCAAATTTCTTCATTCCCTTTGCAAGATAAATATCTATTGCCCTCTTCATCTTCTTCGGCTTGTAATCAATGAAAGAAACCTCACCAATGCTCTTGCCTGTTATCTTCATTCTGGCATGCATGTAGGCGTAGTCTCCATAAAATATTTTCATCTGCACGGCACCAAAAACTATTTTTCTCAGTTCCACCCATTCCGTGTAATCATTTTCAATGTCAACTTTGATGATGCCTTCAACAAACTTTTCTGTTTTATCTGCCTCATCATACACTCCGCTTCTCCACCACCTGCATATCACACCCTTTTCAGGTGGCCCATACAGTGTGTATTTCCTCCTAACCTTTGAAAATAAATCTATTCTTTCCACATCTCTTCTATCAACAAGAAAAACACCTATTTCTACAGGGAAACGCAGAAAAATGCTTGTTGAAACCTTCGGCTCAATTATAAATGGTTTTTCAAGTTCTATGAGTAAATACTGTGCCACTCCTTCTTTGGGCAGATTCACTGGCTCAACAGGGCATATAACCATCTTTCCGCCTTCTGCATGTATGATTTTCTCGATCTCTTCTCCCCATGCATTTCTTTTGTAATGCTTTGTCTTTCCTCTTCCCTCTATGACTATGTTTACATCCTCATCTGAAATCTCTGCGTTTAATTCATATTCTCCAAACACTTTTTTAAGATAGCTTTGCCCTATAAAAACAATACGAAATTTATTTGATTAGGAATAAGCTATACCATCATGATGTCACAGCAGATTCTGGATAAAAAGAAAGAGGAGATAAAAATTGGGGTTATATCAGATAGTCATGACAATATGGAGGCAATAAAAAAGGCTGTTGAAATTTTTAATGAAAGAGGTGTGAATATTGTAATGCATGCCGGAGATATTGTTTCTCCCTTCACAGCAGACTGGTTCTCAAAACTTAATTCGAAAATGATACTGATATACGGGAATAATGATGGGGAATTGCTGTACTTAAAGGAAAAGTTTAAAGGAGTGGGAGAAATTTATAGAGATCCGTTCATAGCACATATGTATGGAAAGAGTATAGTTATGACTCATAAGCCTGAGATAGTTGATGCAATGGCAGAAATGCATGATATTGTCATATATGGACATACTCATGAGATGGACATAAGAAGGGATAAAGCCCTTATAATAAATCCCGGAGAGAGCTGTGGATATCTCACAGGCATAAGAAGCATAGCAATAGTATATCCAAATAGCATGAATGCAGAAATAATAGAATTTTAAGGCAGAGAAATTTTTTATAATATTTAAAGATATACATCTGGAGGCAAATAAAATGAATAGGAAAAATACAGTTCTGGTTGTAGCCTTGGTGGCTATAGCGATGGTAACACTGCCCGGAAACGCTTTTGTGAATACAGATAACAACGCAGCATATGAAAAGGTGAATATACCAATAAAAATGATGGGAAGAAGCATGGCAACAGCAGGCATGGACGGCAATATTCTCGTAACACCAGATAGCCCTGAAGATGACATATTGCCAGGAATAACAATGGATGGAAGCGGAAACATAGTGGTTTCATACACACACCAGATTAACATGCTCAGCAGCGAGATAGGATGGGGTGTATCCACAGATGACGGAGCAAGCTGGCAATCATTCATCACAACTGCTGGGGCAACAATGACATACAATGATATTGCATGGGAAAATGGACCAGTATATCATGGACTATTTGGAGTTTACATAGACCCTGTGAATGAGGAGGAAGGATTTTACACAGCAAGTGATGCAACAGACCCATCAACATTCACATTCTATCACTGGACATCTGAAGCACCTGATGTATCCTATGCATGCATATCGGATGATGTTTATCTTGAGGGACAGTATCACGGAGTTAAGGGTCCGGCAAACATGTACATTGAGCACCTCATATATCAGGACTATGATGTTCCAGGATGCCCGTACCAAATGATAACAGGATTTGATGAAAATGGACAGCCGACAAGTGGAGAGGGAACCTTTGATGGACAATCTCATCTCATAACAGCTCCCGCATCAGATCCAGACATGTCTGGAGAGCATATGAAAGCTCACTATGTATGGCAGTATGAAAATGCATCTGCCGGAAAATCACAGATTGTATGGAAGAAAATAATACCTGTTGAGGGAGATACAGATTCAACAGATATTGAATTCACGCCATATCAGCAGTACATAGATTTTGGACAGCATCCGGATATATCCCATTCTGGAAACAATGTTGTGATTGTTTACATGACAAATGACAACATATATGGAGACTGGGATATCAAGTGTGCATATAGCAGCGATGATGGAGAGACATGGCAATACAGCAAAGTTACGGACATACATCCTGGAAATGAGGAGTATCCAGCAGTTTATATGAGCGGAAGCAATGCATACTGCGTTTACATTGCAAATGGAA
>JAGGXW010000019.1 GCA_021162815.1 Thermoplasmata archaeon
AAAATATACCATACATTTTTAAAAAAATAGTTTTAAAAACTTCGGAAAATTGCAAGATGTAATACTCCATTATTCGACATTTTCATCAGATGATTTGAAGGATGAGCAATTACCAGAAGAATTCACTAGGAACTTTCTAATAGAACCCTTAATAAAAGTTCTTAGATATGAAAAAATATCCACTCGTATAAATGCAGCAATAAAACTTGGGATATTGGGAGACATGGAGAAAGAGATAAATAGATTACATAAAAGAATGGATAAAATAAAACATAAAATAAACAAAGAGAATTCTTATGCCGATTAAGGATTAAAAAAATTATTAAGCAAAGAAATAGATAGGTATTATGGATTTTATGAAAGGGTTGAAAGAGTATTGAAAAAATTAAAGAAACATAAATTTCAGCAAATTGCTAAACTTGTTGAAGGTAAATATGAAGAATTAGATTGGCAGGATTTTCAAGATAAGGTAATTGAAGCATTAAATGGCATACCCAATGATAAAAAAATCTTCTGATAGGGGTATAGATGGTTTTACTTCAGATGGTATTCCTGTACAAGTGAAACAATCAGAAAGAGTAGGTAGAAATGTGGTTGATAATTTTGAAACAGCATTAAGGAGATATTATCAAGATTCAGATAAAAAAAATTTAAAAGGCATTATAGTAGCTTTTAGTTTTACTACAGGTGCATATAAAGAAGCAAAACGAGCTAAACTAGAAGATAATATAGAGATTGAGTTACTAACTGTTGAAGAGTTGTTTTAGAAAAAATAGCAAATCCAGAGTAATGTATGATTAAACACTATTATCTAAGAGTTATCGTATCCAAATCCAAATTCTTCAACAATCTTTTATATCAATTTCTGGTTTATGGTTATGAGGAAGAGTGTGCTCCTTGTCATTGGTGTGGTTGTTCTGATTCTTGCGGCATATATGCCATCTTTGAATACAGCAACATATGACATTCCATCTCATTTTGATTTGAGGGATGTGAATGGAATAAATTATGTCACCTCCATAAAGCATCAGAGCGGGGGAACATGCTGGTGCCACGGAACCATGGCTGCTCTTGAAGGAAATCTGCTTATGACAGGAGAGTGGGCAAAGCTTGGCATAGCAACGGAGCCAAATCTTGCTGAATACCATCTTGACTGGTGGAATGGGTTTAACAAGCATTATAATGGGGATCTCAATCCTCCGGAAGGCAATGGCCTTGATGTGCATTATGGAGGAGATTACAGAGTTGCCTCTGCATATCTCACAAGACAGGGAGCAGTGTACTGCAGCGATGCCAATGATGATAGCGAATATGACTACAGCTGGTTTGAATCTCCTCCCCAACAGTTCAGCAGCAGGTACATTTACTTCTACCCACGCAACATAGAATGGTACACCACGGGCAACAATCTCGAAAACATTGATACAATAAAAAGGAAAATAATGGAGAACGGAGTGATGGCAACGTGCATGTGTTACAGTAACTCTTTCATAGATACCTCCACCTACACTCACTACCAGCCACCAACAGATGACACCCCTCCAAATCACGCGATAGCCATAGTGGGATGGGATGACAACAAGAAAACGCAGGCGCCTCTGCCCGGAGCATGGCTGTGCAAGAACAGCTGGGGGAGCAGCTGGGGGCTGGATGGTTATTTCTGGATTTCATACTATGATAAATGGTGCGGAAAGCATCCGGAAATGGGGGCTGTTTCATTCCGGGATGTGGAGCCGATGAAGTATAGCCAGGTATACTACCACGACTACCATGGGTGGAGAGATACAATGCAAAGTTGCAAAGAAGCATTTAACGCATTTGTGGCAAAATCAGATTTTGCTCTTGAATCTGTAAGCTTTTACACCACAAAGAACAATGTTGAGTATGATATTAGAGTATACGACAGATTTGAGAGAGGAAAGCTCAAAGACATGCTTGCAGAGGAAAAAGGAGTTATTGAATACGAAGGATACCACACCATTGATTTAAGTAAAAAAATTCCTTTCAGAAAGGGAGATGATTTTTACATTTATTTAAAGCTCTCAGACGGAGGGCAGGCAATAGACTGCACATCAGAAGTGCCTGTATTGCTTGGCTCCACAATGAAAAATACAGTGGTGAAATCAACGGCAAACTTTGGGGAGAGTTATTTCAGGATTGGAAACATATGGTTTGATCTCCATTTTCTCAATCCATCTGCAAATTTCTGCATAAAAGGTTTCGGAAACAATGCAACAATACAGTATGGACACATCAAATGCCAGGGAAATATAACTTTGACAGATGTAAGGCCAGGAAGCAAAACAAGAACATCCTTTATCATAAAGAATGATGGTTCTTCCATGTCCCTCCTCAGATGGAAAATAGAGGAATGGCCGTCATGGGGAAAATGGAGCTTTGAACCATCATCCATGGATGATTTAAAGGCAGAAAGCAATGGCATTGCAGTCAATATAACCATAACAGTTCCAGAAGATGCAAATTCAACATTCTCGGGAGAGATAAAAGTGATTAACCTGGATAATGCAAACGATGTAGCAACGATTCCTGTAAAAGTAACGACTTCTTTGAGCAGTAATGAAAAATCATTTGATATAGCACATATACTGTTAAACTGGATTTACAGGCTGTTTTTCAACAGAATTACTCTATGGCATTTATGAGTTCCTTAGCTGCCTCTTCAAGCTTTCCCTGCCCGTTCTTTATTATCTTCACCGTTGCACCGCTCAGCACGGCATAACTCATGGCAGCTATTCTGTTCATGAGTTGATGCATCTCCATTTCCTCAGCACTCTCGGCATCTCTCGCCCTTATTTCAGCATCCTTCTTTCTCCTTGCAAGTATTTCTTCAGGATCTGCCTCAACAAGTATGATTCTCTTTGGTTTTAGTATGGAAAGAATATCGTTGGGCAATCCCGGAAGGTAGCCGAAAGGAGTCTTTATTGTAGCATGTGTATCGACAACAACATTGTCCATTGTGGAAATTTTCCTCGCTGCCTCAATCTGTATTTCTCTCTGCACATCAAATGGCAGCTTTCTCATCTCATCTCTGTGCTTCACAAGATTTTTTGCTGTTGCTATTTCAAACATTGCATCTCCGTAGTTTACCACCTTAAACTCCTTTATTTTCATTGCCTCATTTATGACCGTTGTTTTACCCGCTCCCGGTATACCAGCTATTACGGATATCATCTTACTCCACCCCCAAGAATTTTCTCAATACAGGATGCATTTCCATTGCCTGCTCCTTGGCAATCTGCTCATAAAGCCTTATAACAATACCTACAGTAAGCAATATTCCCGTACCTGTGGTATTGCCCACAGTACCAATTAAATTGGCAACGACGGCAAGCAACCCAACTATGACAGAGCTCAGTATGGTTAAAGCAGGGATATATCTGGCAAGAACCTTTTTAAGCACTCTCGGGTCTCTTCTAAATCCAGGTATCTGCATTCCTGAACTCTGTATCTGCCTCGCCACCGCTTCAGGGCCCATATTTGTTGTTTCAATCCAGAATTTCCCGAAGAAAACGCATCCAATTATGAAAATCGTCATGTAAACTATTATTCTCAAAGCCATCTGCCATGGCTCATGACCATAAAGATATGCCCTATAGCTGGGAGAAATCATGGGGAAAAGCCACTCATACAGACCATTTGGCCTGGTTATATACCACATGGCTCCCGCTACAGGCCTGGTGGAGCCAGGGAGATATTTACCTATCCACCATGCATGACCTATTATTGGTATATTCTGAAGACGGGTGTAGAAGAGAAGGGCAAACATGTTTATGTTTGCCAGCAGAGCTGACATCAATATGACAGGAATATTTGATGCATACATGAGGCGGAGAGGATATCTTCCTCTTGCTCCCCTGACTCTTCCATGAGCAAGAGGCAACTCCACGCGGGATGACTCTGCATATACGACGAAGAGGAATATGATAATCGTGCCTATGAGGGCAATAACAGGATTGGGAGGCGTGATGAATATTTTCTCAAATCCACCTCCAACAAGCTCGCCCAGACTCATGTGAGTGGTGAGATAAATTGTCTTTGGTATGCAGCCTGATGGAGGATTTGTTATGCTAAGTGGAGCAGCACTTGAATACGGGAACCAGTTTAATGTTCCTGTTATAACAGCTGTTGAAACACCTGCAGCGATGAAGAGGGATATACCCGAGCCAATACCCCATTTTGAAATAAGCTCATCCATCCAGAAGACTATCATACCGCCCGCAAGGAGTTGGGCTATTATTATCGTCCTTGCCCATCCACTTCCAACAGCATTTATGAGATTATCACTGGGGCTGAGATAACCGAATACCTGAGGAATTGCCTCCACAAGAATCATTATCACTACCAGAACTTTCTGGAATCCCTGATAGAATGCTCTATCTTCCTCATCCTGCAAATCAAGTTTTATTAACTTTGCCCCAACGAATAGCTGCAGAATGATAGATGCTGTGACTATTGGTCCAATACCGAGATGAACAATGCTTCCACTGGCCCCAGCCATGACAGCTCTGAAACTTGAAAACATATCGATACTGTTTGGACTCAAGCCGTATATCATTGTCTGGGTCATTATATAGTAGAGTACAAGCATCAATCCAGTCCACATTAATTTGGTTCTAAAATGAACATGGCCCTTTGGCTTCTTTATAGCAGGCCATCTATCAACCAGCGGTTTGAATACATACAGCTTGCTTTTTTCCTCTGCCATATTATCCCGTTATAACTTCTCCACCCGCCTCTTTGATTTTATTTACGGCCTTTTCAGTTGCCTCCTTAACATGAACCTTAATGGCTCTGTCAATATTTCCAGAGCCGAGTAATTTATCATAACCAAGCTCTGTAAGATTAATCTCATCCCCATCAAATTTTTTCAGTTCCTCCACATTTATTACTCTCTTTTCTCTCTTGACTCCATGATGAACAAAACCATGCCTTCCCCATCTCCATTTGAGGTGCTTGTGCTTTGCTCCTGCCATTCCTGTGCCGCCCTTGTTGCCTGCTCCTCTTGCCTTCTTCTTGAAGCCTCTTCCGCAGGTATGGGAGCCCCTCATTTTCTTTGTTTTCTTCCTCATATCATCCTCCCTATAAGCTCATTTATTGCCTCTCCTCTATATCCGGCTGAGCCGCCAAGAGTGTATGGCTTTTTTATGCTCTTATAGCCCTTTCTCGGAGGGGGCAATCTTATGCATGGATTGGTTATATTTCTTAACTTCTCACCAGCCTTCAGCCTTTCCATGGCTTCATCCACATTCTCAACCTTGTTTCTTTCCAGAAGTTTCTTTATGGTCTCATCACTTGCCTCTCCCCATGTGACATATTCCTTAACTTTCTGAAGCATTCCCTTATAGCTTGGAGTTTCAGGTATAATGGTGCAGCTGTTTATTCTCCTCAAATTAAGCATTTTGAGAGTATCCCTAACCTCCTGACTTGCATTTATTGTTCCTCTTATCCTCACCACTACATACATCACGATCCACCCTCAACCTTTGCCTCAACCTGCTGCGATTCAGATGAAACAGGAGCCTTATATATTGCGGTATTCTTCAATGCATTGTAAACAGCTTTAGCATAGTTTATTGTTGTTCTCGTCTCCCCTTTTGTGAATCCCCAGACATCCTTTATTCCGGCAAGGCCTATAACAATCTTGGCCACATTTCCAACAGCAAGCCCCACTCCACGGGGAGCAGGCTTGAGCACAACTCTTACAGAACCGCTTTTACCCTCCACCTTGAATGGAAGGCTGTGTGGCATACCGCATCCACACTCCCAGGAGCCGCATCCGCGCTTAACCTCAATGATATTGAGCTTTGCATTCTCCACCGCCTTTCTTATTGCCATGCCCACTTCCTTATCCTTGGCAACTCCTATGCCCACAAATCCATCTTTATTTCCAACGGCAACAACCACTCTGAATTTTGTTCTCCTGCCAGAATCTGTCATACGCTGCACCATGTTCACATCAAGAACCTGATCTTCCATCTCGGGCAGCAGCATATCGACTATCTCCACTTCCTTCAAAGGATATCCACTCCTCAGCGCCTCGCTCATGCTCGTTATCTCGCCGCTTGCCACAAGCTTACCCAGCCTTGTTTTAGGAACCCATTCATCCGCCATATTCTTCCTCTATTTTTTTCTTTATTTCTTCAACCTTTTCAGCAAGCCCCTCATCAATATGCTTACCCATGAGCCTGTCCTCTGATGGAATGATTTCCTCACCATAAGGAACATCTATACCAGCATCAACGACTCCCTTCAATGCAGCAAATATTCTCGCCCCCCTGCGGGGTGCGTGAAGGCCTATGTCAAGCACTCCTTCTTCAATACCATGCTTTAGTGCCTTCTTGCCCGCAACATACCCTGTGAGATAGGCTGCAGGAGTATTTGAATAACCATGTTCCCATCCATATTTCTTCAGTTCATTTCCCACGGAGGATGTTACAATTATGTCACCATCTGGCCTGTAAACAACAAACTGGACTATTATATTTCTATTCGTCTTTCTAACAACAACTCTTGGCTTTTTGGATTTAAGCAGAGCAAATCTCTTCCTGTAGTCTGTCTTTCTCATCCTTCTTCTTTTGTACACCATCATTGTTTATTCTCCTCCTTTAAATGCCCCTCAAGTTCGAGATGGAGTTTGAGATGGGCTTTATTTTTGAACTGTCCTCCTTTTGCCCGTCTGTAATAGAGCCTATATACGCTTCTGTCTATTAAACCTTTATCCCTCAGCTCTCTCAGATATGCCCTTATTGGCCTTATGGTCTGTATCCATCTCCTCTTCCTTGGCAATCTCGCAGTTGCCTTTCCCTTCCTTGAACCATGTCCCTTTCT
>JAGGXW010000028.1 GCA_021162815.1 Thermoplasmata archaeon
AAAACTCAATGGCTTTTTGCGGTGCCTCCTTCCTTGCTCCCCTTCTGATTGCCTCCTTTACGCCGCCATCTGTTCCCTTCAATGCAACCTTTCCGCCCATTCCTGCAAATGGGTTTACAACGAAACCGAGTTTCATACTTCTGGAAGGGATTTAAGCGCCTCTTTAATCAATTCATCGGGATATTCATAATCCCGCAGCATGCCAGAGTTGAAAGCATCGTATGCGGAGAGATCAAAATGACCATGTCCACTGTTTATGAACACTATGTTTTTTTCCTCTCCCGTCTTTTTACTCTTTATTGCTTCATCTATTGCAGCCTTGACTGCATGAGCTGCTTCTGGAGCAACGATAAATCCTTCTGTTTGTGCAAATATCTTTGCTGCTTCAAATACCTCATTTTGATAGTAAGCTCTTGCCTTTATGTAGCCATCATCAAACAGTTTACAGAGCGTTGGAGCATCTCCATGATAGCGAAGCCCTCCCGCGTGTATTGAGGGAGGTATGAAATCATGGCCCAGGGTGTACATCTTAAGCAATGGAGTCAGCCCAGCAGAATCTCCATAATCATATTTGTAAAGCCCTTTTGTTAGAGTGGGACATGCTTTTGGTTCAACGGCAATTATGTCTATCTTTTCTCCTTTCATTACATCAGGAATAAAGGGAAATGCCCCTCCTGAAAAGTTGCTTCCTCCTCCAACACATCCTGTTATCACATCCGGTTTTTCGTCAATGGCTCTGAATTGCTCTTTCATCTCAAGCCCTATTATGCTCTGATGAAGAACCACATGATTCAGCACTGAACCAAGTGCATACTTTGTATCCTCGTTCTTTGCAGCATCCTCCACAGCTTCACTGATCGCCATTCCAAGGCTTCCTGACACATCTCCATACTTCTCAATAATCTTTCTTCCTGCCTCCGTCCTGTTGCTTGGGCTCGGCACAACCTCTGCTCCCCATGTTTCCATCATCACCCTTCTGTAAGGCTTCTGTTCATAGCTCACCTTGACCATGTAAACGGTGAGAGCAAGCTCAAACAGCCTGGAGGCAAAGGCCAGAGCGGACCCCCATTGCCCGGCTCCTGTTTCCGTGGTTAATCTCTCAACTCCTTCCTTGGCATTGTAGTATGCCTGAGCAACGGCAGTATTTGGTTTGTGGCTTCCAGGAGGGCTAACCCCTTCCCATTTGTAGTATATCTTTGCAGGGGTATTGAGATATTTCTCCAGATTTTTTGCTCTATACAATGGTGTGGGTCTCCATATGGCGTATATCTCTCTTACAGCTTCCGGTATTCGAATCCATCTCTCTTTGCTCATTTCCTGTTTTATTATCTCTCTCGGAAAAATTGGTTCCATATCTTCCGGTTTCAATGGTTCCATGGTTGAGGGGTTGAGGGGTGGAGGCATATCAATATCAGCCTGTATGTTATACCATTTATCCGGCATTTCATTTTCATCTAGCGATATCTTCATAATATACTGTATTGAAAAGACAAATATATATTTTGTGCAAAATTGTTCATTAAAGTATTAAATTATACATTATTGAGCATTTTAATGTATAACAGTAACAATATTTATTATTTAATATTCTTTATATTCATATGTGGAAGAAAATATACTGGGCTTTCAGAAGATTTCCTGCTCAGCAAAAGGTTGTTGAAGCCATGCTTTCTTATGGTTTGAGTGTGAAAAATAACGGGATTTATTGTGGAAATATTGAACTTTCCATATCCAAGATGGCAAGAGCACTGGATGTGGACAGAAGGGCTGTTATGAATACTGTGGATACAATATCAAAGAACAAGGAGTTATCATCAATGTTTAAACATCTTTCACCAACTGCAAACTTCAGAGATGCTGCTGCTGTTATGAAATGGGGCGTGATTGAGATAGTGCCTGAGGATGCATCAATGCCCGGTATACTTGCAAGAGTCGCAAATATAATTGCTGAAGAAAAAATAAGCATAAGGCAGGCAATTGTTGATGATTATATGCTGGCAGAAGAGCCAAAACTTTACATAATAACTGAAAAACCTTTGAAACCTGAAACTGTTGCAAAAATAAAGAGGGCAGAAGGAGTTAAAGCAATCATCACTTACTGAATTGAAATAAGCGATGTGAAGCTGTTATGACTTTGCTTACTTTCTCCTCTTTCTTATTCCAATTGCCACAGTTGCCATGGAAAGAAGAAGCAAAGCCATTTCAAAGCCGGGTGTGCTGCCGCCGTTGTTGTCACTGTTTTCATTTTCATTTCCGGTGTTATCATTGTTGTCCTCTCCACCATTGATTACCATACCATATGTAACTGCATCTGCTGAAAATACTGGTGTTGTCTCATACTTGCACTGATTCCATTTTGTTTCTTCCTCATCCTTATATGCCCTTGCATATACCACGACCTTGCTCACTTCACTTTTTCCTTTCCATATATCATATAGCCATGCATACTGTGTGGTTGGATAGGTCATGTTCATCTCGTATTTCCAGCTATTCCAGTTGCCTGATGTGGAATTGAAAAACACATCAATTGAATATTCTCCATAAGCCTGATGTATATCCAGAGGACCAACTATCCAGGAGACGTAGTCATGGGTTCCGTTCTTGTAATAGATTACAAAATCAACTGCAACATGATCAGCGCCATTTGTTGTTCCATCCACATACACATAAGCCTTAACTGCATTTGAGACAGCAGGCTCAACTTTGTATTTAACTGTATTTATCTTCACGCTTATGCTTTCATCGGTAGGAGTGGCACCAACAGGATCCTGGTTATCCTCATTTTCATCTCCACCATTGCCTCCATTGCCACCACTGCCACCATCCTCATAACTAGCATAATCAACTTCTCCTCCTCCCTGAGCAACCACTCTAAAAGATGTTGTGGCAGCATTTAAACCAGCTGTAAAGCCAGCATATGGAACTGTTATGGTGAGTGTATTTCCATTTACATTTGTAGGAGGGGAAAGTCCTGCAGAAGAACTTCCAGAATACATTGCGGTGCCATCGGAATAAATTACTCCAACACTGTTGCTTCCATCCTCAAACCAGAATGCATACATGGCACCCTCATTTATGTTTCCCGAAACCTGAAGGTGGATTACAAGGTTAGCTCCTTCAACAGTTGTCCATGCCTTCACAATGTCAATAGATGCATCACTTACATCTCCCTTTATGTCTGTAATATTAAATACAAAATTTCCGTCTGCCATTGCAGCAGGTATGGCAGCAAGCATGATAAAACCCGCAATAACCGCCTTCCATTTCATAGTGGGGTAATTTTAACTTATATAAATAAATTACTGGCGTTTTCTTCCTTTGATGAATAAGATTGCAACCACGGCAATGAACGCTATTAAGATTATTACAATGAATATCCATGAATAGGACGGAGTATTTATAACGGCATCAGCAACTCCCTTGATTTCAATATTTCCAGCATAAATGGGTGCTGTTAACTTTAGCATTGCAGGAGGTGCTGCAATGCTAAAACAAAACGTTCATACTCATTGTCTATCTTTATTCCTCTAGAATAAAAAACAGGAGAGTTATTGGACAAACTTTGATGACTCCGTATCCAGTTATAATAGAAAATGTAAATGGAA
>JAGGXW010000053.1 GCA_021162815.1 Thermoplasmata archaeon
TTATAACTTCTCCTTCTTTTGTACATATTATGACCTGACAAAACTTCTTATGCACATCCATCCTGCATATAACATTTTTACCCACCTCCTTTTATAATGCGGGGGCGGGCTTTAACATATCATCAAACCCAATGCGATGCCAAAATATATAAAAGCTGATTGCAATACTGATTTATCATGGCGAAACAGCAGAGCTCTTCAATGGGATTCTTTCTCATACTCATGATATCGATGATGATACTTTTTGATAATAGTTTAAGGACTGCTCTTGGCAATGTGGTGGGATATGTTTTCTTTCCCCTCTTTGGATTTGATTATCATTATCCTGTTCTCACCATATTTCTTGCAGGCTCTACCGTCATTATAATTTCTGCAGTGATAAGGCATTTTTCAACAGACTGGGTAGAAATGGCAAAAATGCAGCATATGGTATCGGCGTTTCAAAAAGAATATAGAAAAGCCATGCAGAGCCAGAATAAGTACATGATAAAAAAGATGCAGAAAATGCAGGCGGATATAATGAAAAAGCAGAGCGAGCTATCGTCCTCTCAAATGAAACTGACTCCTATTACTCTGCTAATATTTGTTCCCATATTTACATGGATATGGCAGTTTTTAATTGAATGTCCTCATCACTATTTTGACACTCCATGGACGATGCACGTTAGTTTCTTCTCCAGCCACTATATTCTTCCAAACTGGATACTCATGTACATGCTTCTTTCCATTCCTCTTACCCAAATAATACAGTATGTTTTGAGGATAAGATGGCTGAGCCAGCAATCACAATAAGCGGTTTGCCTGGCAGCGGCACATCAACCATAGCGGAAATGCTTTCCAGCAAACTTGGTTTAAAGCATATCAATACAGGAGAAATTTTCAGGGAGATGGCGGAAGAGTATAAAATGAAATTGCAGGATTTTGAGGAGTACTGTGAAGAGCATCCTGAAATTGATGTGGAGCTGGATAAGAGACAGGAGGCAATATTGAGGGAGGGCAATGTAATACTTGAAGGCAGATTATCAGGATGGATTGCCCATCTCCACCACATACCTGCATTCAAAATATGGCTTGATTGCGAAGAAGATGAGAGGGTGAAAAGAATAATAAACAGAGAGGGTGGGGACTTTTTTGAGAAAAGATATGAGATGAGGATGAGGGAAGTGAGCGAGAAGAGAAGATACATGAAATTTTATGGAATAAATCTTGATGATAAAAGCATATATGATCTTGTCGTAGATACGACGCATCTCTCTCCTGAGCAGATAATGGATAAAATCTTGCAGGAACTCAGGAAATGATCCTCTTTATTTCTTCATATCCCGCATCTGTTTTGAATGACATACCAGAGAAATGAGTTTTGCATGCTTTATATCCTTTATTTAAAAGTAGAGAGATTATTTCCTCAATTTTCTTCTGTTTTTTACCCAACTCCCTATATATTTTTGGACTATCATAGTATGGAAGATTTATATCTTCCTGAATGAATATTTTCATGAGCTTCTCAATCTTTTTCTTATTTTCCATAATTGTTTCATCAATGTATGTTATCATTTCCTTTAGTGCATCCATCATGTGTAAACTATGAATCCACAAGGGACCAATTGAATTTTCTTCCATTTCTTCAAATTTTTTCATTTTCCATCCGTTGTTCCATACATACCATCCAGTATTCATTATGCTTTCATCTGCCTTTTTAAGCCCCTTTTCCACCACCGCATATACTCTAAAAAAATGTTTTTGATGGTATGATAGGACGGGATAAAATGCAAATCCATTGCTTGCCGCATTTCTTGCTATATACCCCATCAGTATTCTCAATCCAATTTCCTTCATTCCATGCCCCCTGAATGGAATGGCGCCATATCTTCTTATACATGCCTTTCTGAACACACCACACAGGGTTGCAATATCCGTTGATGTTACAGCAATGAAAGCTTTTCTTCTGCATCCTCTGAATATGCATGGAATAAAGCCTGCTGCACTTCCATATGGGTCTATATCAATATAATCGTATTTTTTTTCTGAAAGAAGGTGGCATATATCATCATTGTAAACATCTGCATCAATTCCATTTATTTCCAGATTTTTCTTTATTAATTCATATGATTTCCGGCTGGCATCATTTATATCCATTTCAATTCCTTCAAGCATTTTCCATATTCTCATTCCTCTTATACCTGTTGCTGCAAGCCCATCAATAAATTTTCTTGCGCCATGATTGTACGCATATTCTGCAAATAGAAGTTCCATATCCCTATCTATTTTCATGGCAGGATTGTAAAACCCAGCGCTTTTTTTGCCCGGCCCGCCGCCAGGCTGGAGGCTGCCGTTAAATTTTATACCGCCCTCTATCATCAGATACCTTCTCTCAGTATCTTTTCTATTTTGTATGGCAGGAGATTTTTGTTTATTCTTGTTATCTCAAGTATGCGAACATTGTTCATGTTTCTTATGCTCTGAAGAAGGGCATCCCTTGATTTTTTATGCAGGGTGAGGAGGACAGGCTTATCACAATCTAAAGCCTCTTTTACAATGTCCTTGAATTTCCTGCTCTCCAGTTCCATTTTTCCCACCTCATCTATCACTATCACATCTATTCCATCGTTCTCCATGGCATCCTGTATTGCAGGTATACCTATTTCCTCCAGAGCCTTGAGATCAACCCTGTATTTTCCCACTCTGTAAACCGAGTCCATATTTATATGGGCAAATAATCTTTCCTCCCCAGTCCTCCAGTTAACTATCTTGAATCCCACTCTTTCATTTTTTTCTATTATACTCTTTGTTATCATTCCTCCAAAAATATATTCATCTCCTAACCTCTCCATAACCCTTATAAGAACTTCCGTTTTCCCAACACCAGGTAATCCAGTAACTCCAATTTTTGGAACAATACTCATTCTTATAATGAATGTGGATTTAATTTAAAAATTATATGCAAATTTTGCATTACAAGTGTGAAACTGATTGTTTGTGATATGGACGGTGTGCTTATAGAGCCAAGAAGCTCATGGAGGGCAATATATGAAAAACTGAATGTGGATACTTCAGATATATATGCAGAGTTTAGAGCAGGTAATATTGATGATGAAACCTTTCTGAATAAAGAGGTGGAGAGGTTAAGGGAGAGCGAAGTAAAGAAAAGAGATATTGAGAGTGTGGTGAATGGAATAAAAATCATGAAGGGATTTGAGAAATTCATTGATTATACCAAGAGCCATGAAAATGCCATAATCTCTGCAGGATTTGATATGGTTGCCATGAGAATTGCAGATGGTAGAATAAAGCACATCATGGCAAACGGCATAATATTTGATGGAGAGGTGCCTGTAAAAGGAATTGTAAGGGTTCCGTTCAGGAGGAAAAATATTGTCATTGAGAAGTTGATTGAAAAAGTTAAGCCAGAGAGAGTTGTTGTGATTGGTGATTCGAAATATGATGCAGTTATGTTTGAGCATGCTGATATATCCATAGCATTCAATCCATGTGATGATGTTGTGAAGAAAAAAGCAGATTTTGTTGTTGAAAAAGCAGATTTAAATGAATTGATTAATATACTTGAAGAGCATTTATAAGTAATGACATGGTTAATGCTGCTTATATTCCTGATTATAGCCATCATCTTTTATGCCATTTATCTTGTATTCAAAAAGGCATTTGAGGAGGTTGGATTTACGGGATGGGAGGCAAGCATTATAGTATTCAGCAGCGTTGTATTTGGATGGATTAATATCCCCCTCATTCCATACAGGGACTGGATTATAGGGGTTAATCTCGGTGGAGCTGTTTTGCCGATAATAATAAGCATATATCTCATGTTTCGTAACAGGGTATTTTTCAGAAGCATTTTTGGTATTGCGGTGGTTGCATATGTGGCCTATAATATCGCCCGTGCTACTCCCGCAGGAATAGTGGCGGAATTCCCGTGGTGGCTTCTTCCCCCGCTGGCGGCCAGCTTTTATTCAATAATTGTGGCCGTTAAGAACAAAAAGAAGGCGGCATCAACTGCCTATGTTTCTGGTACTATGGGCGCTCTTATAGGGGCGGATTTTATGCACATGAAAGAGCTTCTCTCAATGCCGGGCAACGGAGGCATGGCGGTCATAGGAGGCGCATCTATCCTTGACATGGTATTTCTTACTGGAATAATTGCTGTTATAGTTGATGCAATACTTTATGAGAAGTGATTTTAAATAATGGAGCATATACAAATATGCATATAATTGATGTTGGTATTGAAAAGGATATACTCTCTGCCAACAGAAAGCTTGCTGAAGAGAATAAAAAACTTTTTGATGAGCACGGGGTTAGAGCATTTGATTTTCTTGGAGCAATAGGCTCTGGAAAGACGATGATAATAGAGAGGTTGATTGAAAGGCTGGGAGATAAATATAGAATTGGTGCCATAACTGGAGATGTTTCGGGAAATGATGATTATCTTCGCCTGCTTAAATATGGCATAGAGGTTGTTAATGTGAACACAGGCAAGGAGTGCCACCTTGATGCCCATCTAATACAGCATGCAATTGAAAAAATTGATTTAGACTCCATAGATTTGTTATTCATTGAAAATGTGGGAAATCTTGTATGCCCTGCTGATTTTCCTCTCGGAACAGAAAAAAGAGTTGTGGTAATATCTGTTACAGAGGGAGACGATATGGTGAGAAAACATCCTGTGATGTTTGGAGAGGCAGATATTGTTGTAATAAATAAGATTGACCTGGCAGAGTATGTGGGGGTGAATCCTCAAATCATAATATCTGATTATGAAAAGTTGAAGAGTAATCCCATGATCGTGAAAACAAATGCAATGCTTGGAGAAGGAATTGATGAACTAATATCGATGATGGAATTATGAAGATAATAGTAAAGGGTATAGTCCAGGCTGTCGGTTTTCGTCCCACCGTTGCGAGAATAGCCAAAGAAATGAATCTTTCAGGATATGTGGTAAATCGGGGAAGCTATGTTGAAATTTTTGTGGAGCAAAGAGAAAAGGAATTTGTGGATAGATTATTGAAAGAAAAGCCCCCTCTCGCAGTTATAGATGATGTATCAATAATTGATGAGCCTCCATCCTTCTCATATAAAGGCTTTCAAATATTAGAAAGTAAGAAGGATGAGATAATCTCCACAATCCCTCCGGACATTGCTCTATGTGATAAGTGTATAGAAGAACTTTTCGATCCCTCCAACAGAAGATACATGTATCCATTTATAAACTGCACAGATTGTGGTGCAAGATTTACCGCCATATATGCAATGCCCTACGACAGACAGAATACAACAATGAAGTTTTTCCCCATGTGTGATGAATGCATGCATGAATATAAAAACATGGAAAGCAGGAGATATCACGCTCAAACTATATCATGTCCTTCATGTGGGCCAAGATACAGGCTTTATGATTCATCAGGAAATGAAATTGAGGGAGACGTGATAAGGAAATATGCAGAATTGATGGATGCTGGCTACATTGGAATAATGAAATCGTGGGGAGGTATGCATATAACGGGTATACTTGAAACGGCTAATAGAATAAGGGCTATATATAACAGGAGAAGCAAGCCATTTGCTGTTATGGTTAGAGATGTCGAAACTGCCAAAAAATATGCTTTTATTAATGAGAATGAGGAAAAATTGCTTTTGTCTCCTCAAAGACCCATTGTTCTGGTTGATAAAAAAGAAGAGCTGGAGGACATATCTCCCGGACTGCCAAATATTGGGCTGTATTTGCCATATACAGCAACACATCATATAATCTTTCATTACCTTAAACATGATGCACTCATAATGACCTCTGCTAATCTACCTGGAGAGCCGATGGTAATTGAAAATGAAGATGCATTCATACTTGATGCCGATTACTATCTTCTTCATAATAGAAAGATAGCAAACAGAGCAGATGATTCTCTTGTTAGAGTGTATGATGGAAAGAGGCTATTCATAAGGAAATCCAGAGGTTTTATTCCCTGCTATATAAAAGTTCCATACTCCACAAATGTTTTTGCTGCTGGAGCTGAAATGAACCTTGCCTTCACCGTCAGCAAGAAAGGAATCATGTATCCATCTCAGTACATAGGAAATGTATCAAAACTTTCCAACTATCTTTACATGGAAGAGATGCTCTCCAAATTCATTGATTGGCTTGATGTGAAATTTGAGGCAGTGGCCATCGACATGCATCCAAAATATGCAAGCAGAAGAATTGCCAGCAAAATTAAAGATATGCATTCTGCCCCTTTAATTGAAATACAGCATCACTGGGCTCATGCTATGTCTATCGCCTTAGAGCATAATATGGAGGAGATTGTTGCAATAGTGATGGATGGCACAGGATATGGAATGGATGGAAATTCATGGGGAGGGGAAGTGCTATATGCCACTCCATACAACTTCAAAAGAGTCTCTCATCTGGAGTATTATCCTCTTATAGGAGGGGACAGAGCTGTCATGGAACCAATGAGGATTGTTTTTGCATGGAAAGAAATGACTGGAAGGGAAATGAAAATATTTGATGATAAAAAGGAAAACATGATGCTTGCTGTGATGAATGATGCCATAAAAACAAGCAGCATGGGCAGATTTCTTGATGGGCTATCTGCATACTTCGGAATATGCAGGGAGAGAAGTTATGATGGGGAGCCTGCCATGAAGCTGGAGGGATACATTGATGGGAAAGACCTTGATTTTCCATATAATTCTGGAGAGATAATAAAACTGAAGCCCATTATAGAGCATGTTTTTGATAGCCGGGAAAGAAAAAATGACGTGATATATTCTGCAGTTAGAGCCGTTATCAGAGGAATGGTTGAAACCGCCATTGATGAGGCCGGTCGTCATGGAATGAATTTTGTAGGAGTGACGGGAGGGGTGGCATACAATAAAAAAATACTTTCTATGATAGAGCAGGAATTAAAAAAGCACGGTTTCGGTATGCTCATACATGATAAAATTCCTCCAGGAGATGGTGGCATTGCCTATGGACAGAACTTCATTGCAGGGATGAAATTTCAAAATACCCGGTGATGCTTCAGGATATTTGTAGATTGGTTGTAAACCATATTCCATCTCATAAAACAAAGTTTAAAAATGGAGAGAATATATTAATTCATGAAATCAATTATTGTTGGAATTGCCATAATGCTCCTTTCTTTGAATGCCATCGGAACACTGAATATGAATGCTGGAGTTGGAACAGAAGAAAATGTTATTGTGCTTGAGAAAGATTTCAGTTTTAATATAAGTAAAGAAAATGGTTTTTACAGGATAAATGCAGCCCAATGCAGGGATATGGCAGTGCCATATAAGCCTGTTATGCCGGAATACGTTAAAACATATCTTTTCCCTGCAGGAACAAAATTGCATGTTGGTGTTGAGGTTAAAAATTTGAGAGATGAAGGCAAAATGGAAATCATTCCCTCTTATGAAGTTGTTCCTCCTGATATGGAGAGTACTTCAGCAAAAGTAACCCATTATAATGATAGCATAACATATCCAGCGAGATGGTATGGATATGAAATTCATGGAGGAATTATTGGAGGGAGACACTATACCATATTGAAACTTATTCTTTATCCTGTAAGATATATCAATGGAAGCGTTTATGAAGCAGAAAAATTCAATGTGAAGATTTCCTATGATATTCCATCGAAGGAAATTCTTAACAATGATGAATATGACCTGCTAATAATAACGCCAAATAAATTTGAAGACGAGGCGCAGCAGCTTGCTCATCATAAAGAAAGTCATGGAATAAAAACAATTGTCGCAGGTGTGGAGAGCATAAAGAACAGTATGGATGGAAGGGATGATGCCGAGAAGGTGAAATATTTCATAAAGAATGCAATAGAGGAGTATGGAATAAAGTATGTTCTCCTGCTTGGAGGAAGAATGCCGGGCAAGGAGGAAAGATGGTTTGTCCCTGTGAGATATGCAAATGTTGCGTGGCCTACAGAGCCGCCTTATCCTGAAATGAGTTACGTTACAGACCTTTACTATGCTGACATATATGATGGAAATTATAATTTCTCTTCCTGGGACAGCAACGGAAATGGAATATATGCAGAATGGCCAAAAAATGGAAAGTTGCTGGATAAGATGGATTTATATCCAGATGTTTATGTTGGAAGACTTGCATGCAGGAATGAAATAGAAGCAAAGATAATGATTGGAAAGATAATTGAATATGAAAATAGTGATGCTGTGGAGAAGAAGGTTGTTGCAGCCGGAGGAGATAATTTTGAGGATCCATCAACAGAGTATGTTGAAGGAGAGGTGGTAACCCAGAAAACAATAGATTATCTTGAAGGCATTGGATTCACTTCCACAAAAGTATGGGCAACACAGGAGAATGTAAATCCTGCCAATATTAAAAAAGCCATAGGAAATGGAGCCATGTTTATTCATCTCCATGGTCATGGAAGCCCAATATACTGGAGCACACATAAAAAGGATGATTTCTCCGAATGGGAAAAGGGATTGAGCATATTTGATATGCCATTATTCTTCAACAAACAGTATCCAATATTCGTTTATGGTGGATGCCATACTGCCATGTTCAATGTAAGCCTTTTCATTCATGCATGGACGGGCGGGATGCCTGTTCCGGAAGGCCTGAGCTGGTGGACGGCAAGAAAATATGGAGGGGCTGGAATAGCCAGTCTTGGATATGCCTGCTTCCCTGTTGCCTATGTGGGAGAGCAGGGAGATCTGGATGGAAATGGAGTTAATGAGCCGGATTGCGTTGAGGGCGGGTATGGCTATATGGAGCTTGGATTCTTTGAGGGATATGCAGAGCATGGAATGGATTTGCTTGGAGAAGCATGGGGATATGCACAGACAAGATATCTGAATACATTTGATTGTCTCTCATACACATGGGAAATTCATACCGTTCATGGATTTACATTGCTTGGTGATCCCAGTCTGAAAATAGGTGGCTATGGTATATGAGCCTTTATGAAAGGGAACTCAGGGAAATTCTTAACGGGAATGAGGAAGTAATAGAGAGGATAATAAAGAGTTGCAGCGATGAGGAAAAGAAAAATTACAGGAAGATAATAAACAAGCCATTCATAGTTGTCAGGGCTGCGGGCTCTTTAGGCATAGCAGATATAGTGGCAATCAGAGGAGATATTTCATTCATTGTTGAAATAAAGGTGAGGAAGGAAAAAGAAATTTTATTCAGTCATGAGGGAGGAAGAATGCAGCGCAAGGCCATCGAAATGAAGGAGAAATGTGTGCAATCGTCGGTACTGCCATTATTTGCCTACCGCCTTAAAGGCATCAGAGGTGATGCATGGCGTATATTTACGATGGAACTTGATGGTCTCAATGGAAAAAGCAAGCTGCTACAGGAAAAAATACCAAAACTGGGAGTCACAAACAACGGAAATTATGTTATGAGATGGGATAATGGCATGAAACTGTCGGATTTCATTGATATGCTTTCTCAATGAAGTATTTAAGATGCCTGTAAAATTTTGAATTAATGTCCACATCTTTCATTGCAGTGTCAATCTCCTCTCTTTTTACGCTTTTTAGAATCTTTTTACCCTCCTTTGTTAGTTTATAGTATGTGTGATGCTTGTGCACCTCATTGCTCTTCTTGAATCTTGCCTCACTCCTCTTTACGGCTGAACCACTATCTCTTTCTATTAACCCCATTTCTTCCATCTCTTTTATTCTATTGTTTATTTTCTCTATAGCCACCCCGCTCAATTTACTCATCATTTTTGCATAGTCAATGCCAGCATATTTAAGATGGAGCATTATGTATAGCGTGAGAGCATCAATTTCCTCATTCATCTCCTGTCTATTACTCTCTTTACCTTTCCCTCACTTTTCGGAAGAGTATCTGGAGGCAGTATTTCCACATTCATGTTGAGTGTTGTTGCTACTCTTATCTTCTTTCTTATATCCTCCGCTATTTTGTTTGCCTCATCATCTCCTATTTTTTTTCTCGACTCTATCTTCACTGTAACCATGTCCATGTCATTCTCCTTTTCTATCACCATGAGCCAGTTCTCACTAACACGTTCATCTTTCATTATCACGTCCTCAATCTGGCCTGGAAACAAATTTGTTCCTTTTATTATGAGCATGTCATCGCTCCTGCCCTTTATTGGCGCATGTCTTACATGGCTGCGCCCGCACTCGCAGGTGCCATCATACAGGAATGTTATATCTCTCGTTCTGTATCTTATGATGGGCATTCCCTCCTTTGTGAGGGTGGTGAGTACAAGTTCTCCTTCTTCTTCCCTTCCGAGAACATCTCCTGTATCTGGATCTATTATTTCAGGAAGAAAATGATCCTCCCATATGTGCAGGCCGTCATGGGTATCGCAATCTGCGCTCACTCCCGGACCGCACATTTCCGTTAAGCCATATATATCATGTACATCCATATCCCACATTTTTGATAACCTTTTCTTCATCTCCTTTGTGAATGTTTCTGCACCAAATATTCCATTTCTCACATTTAATTCCGACGGCTCTATCCCCATTTTCATTGCAGTCTGTCCCAGATGAATTGCATAGGATGCTATACCTGCAATAAATGTTGTTCCATAATATTCCATCAGCCTTATCTGTCTCTCACTATCTCCCTTGCCTGTGGGTATAATCAGAGCTCCTACCTTCTGCCCACCATAATGGAATCCAAATGCACCGGTAAATGTTCCATATGGCACGGGAATCTGGAAAATATCCTTTTTTGTGAGCCCCGCCATTGAAAGAGAGCGTGCCATCACTTCGGCCCACACTTCAAGGTCATTCCTTGTGTAGCAAACCGTTATGGGTATGCCTGTTGTTCCAGATGAGGAATGTAACTCCACGCACTCATCCTTTGGCACAGCCAGCATGCCAAAAGGCATGTTTTTACGCAGTTCATCCTTCGTTGTGAATGGTAATTTTTCTATGTCCTCGAGTTTTTTTATTGTCGGCTCTACACCAGCTTCATCAAATTTTTTTCTGTAAAATGGGACATTGTCATACGCATATCTAACTATCTTTTTCAATCTTTTTAACTTCAATTCATCCAGCTTATTCCTTGGCATTTTTTCCATTTTTTCATTGAACATGCATTTTTATGCAGAAAATATTTAAATAACTTGCATTTTGAACAAATTCAAAAATTGAGCGAAAAAATATAAATATTATGAGTAGGTATTAGAATGTTAGCAAAAAATTAGCAAAACAAAAAGAAAGGAATAAAAAGGTGTGATAAAATGATTATTATGAAAAGATTAAATAATAAAGGCGTGTCTGAAATAATAGGCACGATGTTGCTTTTAGTCATAGCCATATCAACTTTCTCAGTTCTTGCAGTATATGTTTTCTCAAATAACAGTTCTGTTCCCGCACCCCACGTTAATCTTGTGGGCTATATGGATGAGAATCATAATGCAATAATTGAAAACAAAGGAGGAGATTCCCTAAATCTCGAGAATGTGAAGATAGTAATATGGAAGGGAGAGGAAGACAGCCAGGATTTCATGTTTACCAAACAGATGATACTTGATTATAATCGCACCATAAGCCTGCCATATAATTCAATGTTCTATGATGAAAATAATAACAGAAAATGGGATGTGGGAGATAAAATAAGGATAAACTGCACTGCCAGATTCGGTAATATAACCCACTGGCAGATAAGTGTCATTGTGGTGGATGAAAACAGCAATTCGATAATAATGTCTGGAGTATTGCAGACAGGTATACTCAGAACAGTTCCTCCTGTTGCCACATTTACCTATGAGCCGTTAAATCCAAAAGTTGGAAGAGCCATCATATTTAATGCAAGCCAGAGCTATGATCCTGATGGAGGAAGCATAGTCAAATATGTATGGAGTTTTGGAGATAGTAGTCCTCCAGAAACAAAGTATACTCCTGTTACAACCCATCAATATACTCAGGCAGGAGTGTACCATGTAACCCTTACTATTACAGACAATGATGGACAGCAATCATCTATTACATCTGGAGTGGGCATTGGTGCTTCAATACCTCCGGTAAATGTTACTGTAAATCAGCCTCCTGTGGCGTATTTTACAAATGTTACAGAAGATGATGGATGGGTTTATTTTGACGCAAGCAATAGTTACGATCCAGATGGAGCGGTGGTGAAATACATATGGGATTTTGGAGATGGGAACACCCAGATAAAACTTTATGATCCAACAATAAAATGGCAATATACTAAAGGGGGTACAACCTATAATGTAACACTGGTTGTCGAAGATGATGATGGCGCTACATCATCCGAAGTTTCATCCTATAACCTGTATCGTACTCTATTATACGTTCCTCCAATTCCTCCAATTGTTATTATAACCACACCTGCTGATATCTCCACAGCCAGTGATGCATTTTTCAGTGGGGCAGACTCTTATGATCCGGATGGAGATGCATTAGTAAATTTCTCCTGGGATTTTGACGGAGATGGTGTTGCTGATGCTTACGGTGTAAATGTTACATATCATTTTTATCAGGTAGGCAACTACACAATAAATTTAACGGTCACCGATTCATCAGGTGGTGTGGGTTATGCAACCAGAACAATATATGTGCGAGCTCCAATAGCAGCAAGAAGATTCCTCATTGTTGATAATACACCCGTCAATAGAGGATTTAATGGCATAAATAATATTTTGAGTTGCCTTAACATAGGAGATGTGTATGATTATGGAAAGGCGATAGATTTGCCAAATAATTACTTCTATTCATATCATAACGAAACAGGATGGTATAACTGGAGTGACGGCAATCCGGTTTCCATTCTCGCAAAGGTTCTTGATGAATATGATATTGTTATATGGAGCACAGGAGATTTTCCTGGAGATGGAGATGATGATGGAAGCAGTCAGTTTGATCATTACAACTACTGGACCACCCCAATGACGGAGGGATATGATGATTATTCTGACCATGTTTATGAGATTGCGCAACATCTTGACCATAATGGAACGATTTTGCTTTTTGGTTCCTATGCTGTTAGAGATTTGCAGGATTATTGGGGTAATGGAGCAAATCAAGATGAGATTGATTTAGGTAATAGACTGGGTTTGGTTGAATCAACAGGAGGTATAGATGAATCATTGCATTCTGGTATAGTGGGTCATTTCACAGATGGAACTACATTTTCGTATGGTCCGATATATGCTAAGGGAACCTTATATGGACTGCCAGGAACATCATCTGGAGGTGTGAATTTAACCATCGAGCAGCCAATCGCCATGTATAGCCTTATAAAGCAGTCATCATCTGATTTTGAATATTCTTTGCAGTCCTCATCAACTTCTCAGGAAGTCACATTAATGGATGAGGATTTTGAAAGCCAGCCGCAGGGATGGACGCATGGCGGGGCAAAAGATGAATGGGAATGGGGTGTACCAATATTTGGTCCTTCTGGGGCACATAGCGGGAGCAAAGTATATGGAACGGATTTAGATAACTATTATGAAAACAATGCAAATTGCTGGTTGATGACACCTGAAATTGATTTGACGGGTTATAGTCAAGCAACTTTGGAATTTTATGATTGGTATTATATAGTATATAGTTGGTGGTATGGCTATGACCACGTCTATTTAGAAATAACAGATAATGGCGGCGCCACTTGGCATCAGCTTGATGATTTTCACGGAAATCAGCAGAGCTGGACATATCATAGTTATGATTTATCCTCATATGCAGGGAAAACTATTCAGATAAGATGGCGATTAGATAGTGATAGCAGTTACCGTTCCTATGGCTATTATCTTGATGATGTTAAAATAACTGCTAAAACCGGTGGCTCATCATCCATTCCTGCCGGATACTATGCCATAGATGCTGTTAGGGGCAAAAATCGTTCCATTGTTCTTGGTTTCGATTTAAATAGCCCCTACATAAACGATACAGATAGAGAGAATTATATTCTCAATGTTGTAAACTGGATGGCTGAGGCAGTGGGTTACCCAACAGCAATTTATGTTGATAATAACAAACCTCAATCATGGTATGATGACACCCATGTTGGAAACATACAGGATGCCATAGATAGGGTTATGGTTGGAGGAACTATCTATGTTAATGGAACATCCATACCATACACCTCATTTAATGCAATTAAGAGTGTGAATATTATGGGAGTCGATATTGGAAATGGTTATCCTATGATAAAAACAAATGGTGATTATGCAGTTAAAATTGGCGTTGACTGGGTTTCCATCAGGAACTTCACTATAGAGAGTCTTGGTAATCTCAATAAGGGAATATATATTGAAAGTGCTTCCTCCATCACCATATTCAACTGCACAATTTCCGATGCTGGATACGGAATATATGCCTATGGTTCCAACTATCTTTCAATAGAGAATAATGTAATTTCCAATAATGATTATAATATCTATCTTGAAAGATGTGTGAAAGGGGAAATAGAGGATAATACCATTCAATCTGGGAATTATGGAATATATATGGAGGACTCTCCAAAAATGACAGTAGAGGGAAATAATATAGTAAGCAATAATGAGGCAGGTATTTATTTGAGTAATTCAAATGATGCTTCAATCAGAAGCAATGAAATCCATTTGAACAAATATGGTTTGTATGCTGCTTCATCAAGTTCTGGTGAGATTTGTTCTAATGAAATATACAACAATTCATATGGCATACGGATTGAACAGTCTCCGTGGACAGAATTACATGATAATAATATTACAAATAGTACCAATTTTGCATTATATGCTGGCAATTATTCCAATAACCTGAATATATATCAGAATAGATTATCAGATAATGGAGATGGATTGAGCATCTGTAACTCCAACTATATTACAGTTTACAACAATAGCATTTATTCAAATGATGTGAACAATATTAAGCTGGATAAGGCAAATAATAATGTCATTTATAGAAATAAGGTCAGAAACAGTAATTATGGAATATATCTGGAATCTGCAATATCAAATAGAATTATGAATAACAGTGTATGGGAGAATAGCTATGGCATATATGGATATGCAATAATGGATGCCCGGATAGAGGGCAATATAATAAATGATACAGGAAATGCCATATTTCTTGACTCTTCCCATTCTGCTGGAGGAAACAACACAATATCCTTTAATGTGATAAATGATGGTCAATATGGAATAACTCTATCAGGCAGATCAGATGAAAATACTATAACGAATAATACAATTTATAATACAAACAATTGGGGAATAGCTATAAAATCATTTTCAGCAAATAATGAGATAAGGTATAATAACATAGCTGGAGTGCCATATGGCATATATATAAAGGATAGCAGTTATAACAATGTATCATTTAATGTGGTATCATCTCCCAGCATTGCAATATATTTTTCCTCTGCAGATAGTAATGTTGTGAATAATGATAGTGTTGTTGGCACAAATTATGGAATTTACGTGGCACTCGGAAGCAATGGAAATGAAATTAGAAACACTACCATACATGACTGTCTTTATGGACTGTATATTTCATCATCATATTCGACAACGGCTGTTAATAATATAATAACAAACTCTACAGATGGTATACTGCTCGAAAATTCAGATACTGCAGTTATATCCGGAAATACCCTCGCATATAATTCCAATGGAATTCATCTTATTTCTGCTGGCGGCTCAGGAAATACGATAAGAGATAATACAATCTATAATAATACCAGATACGGTATATTCTTGGAATATTCAAAGGAGTCGACAGCAGGTAATAATGAAATGATAAATAATACGGTATATGGAAATGGAGAATGGGGTATTTACCTGTATTCTTCGAGTACAAATTCAATCACTCAGAATAGAATCTATGAAAATGGGCAAGGAATATTCGCAAATCTATCAGATGATAATACAATTGACTCCAATTTAATCCACGACAATTCTGGATATGGACTGTATCTTATATCTTCAAATGGAAATAGAATTAATAATAATAGCATATCATTCAGTACTGTTGGAATATACTTTTACAGGGCGTCACAGGGTGACCAGTATAAGATAGGGGGAAATAGGATATGGAATACTACTATTGGTATATTCTTAAATGAATCTGACTCAAATTACTTTGGATACAATATAATAAACCAAATATGGAA
>JAGGXW010000049.1 GCA_021162815.1 Thermoplasmata archaeon
CTTTAATTTAAACTTATTTAATTTAACTAAAACTTTATTGAATTTTAAATAATTGTTTTGGAAGAGGGCGTCAATAACATTATTTCATCTCCCAAAATTTTTTTAATATGGCTTGCATACATAACTAAATGCTGACAGAAATTATTTTTTATGGAAGAGGCGGGCAGGGAGGCGTCACAGCAGCCAATATCCTCGCAAACGCTGCCCTGAAGGATGGAAATAAAGGTGTGCAGGCCTTTCCATTTTTTGGGGCTGAGAGAAGAGGAGCTCCTGTCAGAGCTTTTGCCAGAATAAGCGATGAGGAGATATATCTGAGAAGCCAGATAACAGAGCCTGACATAGTGGTTGTTCTTGATACGGGCATAATGGATGTGCTGGATGTTACCAATGGACTCAAAAAGGATGGATTAATACTTCTAAATTCCAATAAGAAACCAGAGGAATTTGGCTTTGATTTTAGAACAGCCACCGTTGATGCAACAGGCATAGCAATAGAGCAGGAAATCGTTGTTGGTGGTATCCCTGTGGTGAACACCCCCATAGTGGGGGCTGTTGCCAAATTTCTGGGAATAAGCATTGATTCTGTAAAGGAAGCAATCATGGAGAGATGGCCCGGAAAGGCAGGAGAGAAGAATGCAAGAGCCGCTCAGCTTGCATATGAAAAGGTGATATCATGATGGAAACTGCAATTTCATATCCAACAGAAGGAGGTATGGGAAAAACTGGCACATGGCGTATATTCCGCCCCGTTGTGGACAACAGCAAGTGCATAAACTGCAGAATTTGCTGGGTTTACTGCCCTGATGCGGCAATAAAAATGCTCATGGACATGCCGGAAAATGAGGGAAAGGACATCAAGGGAATAGAGATAGATTATGATTACTGCAAGGGATGCGGAATATGCGCAAATGAATGTCCTGTTAAGGCGATAAAAATGGAGAGGGAGGAAAAATGAAGGTAATAGATACTGGAAATCATATTGCTGCTCTCGCAGCAAAGATGGCAAGGCCAGAGGTTATAGCCGCATATCCCATAACGCCGCAGACAACTGTTGTTGAAAGACTTGCTCAATATGTGGAAAGAGGTGAACTTGATGCTGAATTTATAAGAGTTGAGTCTGAACACTCTGCCATGGCTGCATGCATAGGGGCATCTGCTACAGGTGTGAGAACATTCACAGCAACAGCATCTCATGGCCTGCTGCTCATGCATGAAATGATTCACTGGGCTGCTCTTGCAAGGCTGCCAATTGTAATGATAAATGTGAACCGTGCCATTGGTCCTGGATGGAACATATGGAGCGATATGAATGATTCAATGGCTCAGCGAGACACGGGCTGGATACAGTTCTATGTTTCAAGCAATCAGGAAATATTTGATACTGTGATACAGGCTTACAGAATAGCAGAGCACGAGGATGTCATGCTCCCAGTGATGGTCTCCTATGATGGTTTCATACTCAGCCACACCTCAATGGCTGTTGATGTGCCAGAGCAGGAAAAGGTGGATTCTTTCCTTCATGAATTTAACTCGATGTGGAAGCTTGATTCCTCACATCCCATCACTCATGGAAACATAATAATGCCAGATGATTACATGGAGGTGAGATATTCCATGAAAAAGGCCATGGATAATGCAATGAAAATAATTGAGGAGGTTGATGAGGAGTACGGAAAGAAATTTGGAAGAAGTTACGGACTTGTGGAGGAGTATAAAACAGAGGATGCGGATTATGTCATAGTTGCAACATCTGCAATAGCATCTGAGGCGAGAGTTGCGATTGATGTGTTAAGGGAGAAAGGAAAGAAGGCAGGACTTGCAAGGTTAAGGGTGCACAGACCAATGCCATTTTCCAGATTCAATTATGATAAGATGATTGTTATTGATAGAGCAGTTTCTCTGGGGTTAGGAAATGGTGGCATAATATACAATGAACTTAAATCAAGAGGAGATGTGTACGGATTTGTTGCAGGGCTTGGAGGAAAGGATGTGAATTACAAGGACATAGTCAAGATGTATGAGATGGCAGAGAAAGGAAAGGAAGGATGGTATGGTGTGGAGGTTGATTGAATGGCATCAATAAAGAATTTTCCAAAAGAGGAATATGTGCTTAAGGGTCATGCAGCCTGTCCTGGCTGTCCAATAACGATAGCCCTCAGAACAGCTTTGAAAGCCCTGGGAAATGATGTTACCCTAATCGTTCCAGCATCATGCAGTGCAGTGGTTCAGAGCCTTGTTCCAAAAACATCCTTCAATGTGCCCGTGCTTAATATAGCGTTTGCTGCCAGCGCCAGCGCCGCATCTGGTGTGGCTGCTGCTTTGAAAAGGCTCGGGAAGAAGACAATTCCTGTTGTGTGGGCTGGAGATGGAGGAAGTTATGACATAGGAATACAGGCTTTGAGCGGGGCGCTGGAGAGAAGGGAGGATTTCATATATGTTTGTTACAACAATCAGATGTATTCAAATACGGGCATACAGAGAAGCGGAGCCACTCCATACGGAGCATGGACCACAACAACATGGACGGGCAAGAAGGAAATGCAGAAGGAGCTTGCAGAGATTGTGATGGCACATCATATACCATATGTTGCCACTGCCAGCATTGCATATCTGGATGATTTGTATGAGAAGATGAAGAAAGCGAAGGAGATGGAGGGACCGAGATACATAGAGATATTCTCTCCATGCCCTCCAGGATGGAGATTTGACATGAGTAAGACTGTTGAAATTGCAAGACTTGCTGTACAGACAGGTTCATGGGTACTGTATGAGGCAATAAATGGAAAAATAGAGTTCACAAGTTACAGCAAAATGCTTCTGAAGGGCAGGGAAAGAAAGCCCATTGAGGACTGGCTCAGAATGCAGGGGAGATTCCGCCATTTGACTGAGGAGGACATAAAAAGAATAAAGGAGGCAATAGACGAGAAGTGGAAGTACTACATGCAGATTTATAACAAGGATTAACCAACATGTCTGAAGCCTCTCCTGGCATAGGAGAGGAAGGAGTAGAAAGAGCATTTCAGTGGATGAATGAAGTTGTAGTCAGAAAAAACCTCTGTCCTTCCTTTTAATATTTCCTCTATTGCATCCTGCCAGTTTTCTGCCTGTAGGCGAGTATAGGCCTTTCCAAGTGACCATATGTAGTGGGAATCGCTTCCAGCAGTTTGAGGCAGTTTTCTATCCATGGCATATTTCATTGCCTTTTTATTTTGGGAGGGAAAACATCTTGCATTTATCACCTCAACAGCATCAATTTTTTTAACAGCAGGTTTCATAAACCGGAATGGATGGGCAAGAATGGCTATACCGCCCTTGTCATGGATCTCCTCCACCACCTCATCTGGCAACCTTGCCTTTATGTCCTCAAGAACGCCCATGGCAAGTATATGCCCACCAGGTGTATTTATCTCTGTTCCAGGTATGACAATAAAATTATCCACATGCCTCAATGCGTGAAGTGAGCCTTCTATGGTATGGTGATCAACTATTGCCATTCCCTTAAATCCTTTCTTTTTCAAAAATGAGGCTATCTTTTCGGGTTTTTCGGTTCCGTCATCTGAATATATTGTATGAATATGTAAATCAAACACAGCTTTATTTAAAAGCCACTATTTTTATTTTTCCTGTCAACAACTTTTATCATTGCCATTATTGCAGGTTTTCCTTCAAATTCAATGACCTTTGAGGTTATCTCAACCTCAACAACCTTTCCATCCTTTCTCAGTCCCTTGTATCTTCTTGGTCTGTCATATATTTTTCCCTGCATCACTTCCTCCATTGACTTTCTGATTCTCTCTCTTTCCTCTTCAACAAAGAAACTCTCGGCTCTCTTATCCAGAACCTCTGTTTCATCATATCCTGTTACGGCTTTACTCTGTGTCATGAATTTTATTCTACCGTCCTGAATTATGACAATATTGTCGTAAATCTCTTTCACTATCTTTTCATAAACTCCAAGCTTCTTCATTAACTTATCCTCCATCATCTTGCGAAATGTTATGTCCTTGCATACGAAGAAATACTTATCTCTTATTGTATGTGCTGTTATGAGGACATATAATTTTTTCTTATCCCTTCTTATTATCTCTGTTGGAAAATCCCTTACATATCCAAATTTTTTCAGCTTTTCTTCCAGTTCATCCCACCCTGCTATGAATTCAGATGGATGCTTGTTGACAAGATCCTCTACTCTATCATATCCTATGCCAGTGGCAAAAAGTTCATTTCCATTTATTATAGTAAAATCTCCTGCTGTGAGGAAAACCATTTCCTTTATTGCCTTGAATGCATCATAGCATATGCTATCTGTGCAGGCACTCATCATGCTTATTTTCTTTATCAGGTCATCGACGTTGAGCTTTCTCCAGAAGTCTTCTCTTATTTCTCTTTTAAGCTCCTGAACATGCAATCTTATTGCTTCCTTGCAGAAATCTGCCACACTGTTATAACCAAGCTCCGGTTTTTCCTCTATCATCCGCTGCAGGATTTCATAAAATTCCTTGGATAGTGATATGGTACTGTATTTTGCCATTATATGTAATGCATCACCAATTATTAAAATGTTATTGTTCTAACAAAGCAAAATTGTTTTGTCAGAACAATTATCTTATGATACATCCATCTGGCACAGAGCCATCTATCCCTATTTCTCCTCCCTTATCTTTCATGACATGTTCTTTGTAAACAACCTTTCCATTTTGTGTTATTATTTTAATCTTTCTGAATTCCTCGTATGTTATTTCCTTTGCAGGTTCATGTTCAATCCCATCAAAGAAGACCCTGCTTCCCTCCTTGGCATTTGGTGTCAGAAGATATGCTCTCTTCCCATCATCTGCTGCAAGAAGCATTCCTTCTGATAACACTCCTCTTAGCTTTGCTGGCTTTAGGTTTGCAAGAAGAACTATTTTCCTTCCCTTTAGCTCCTCTGGGCTATACCATGCCTTGAGCCCTGCCACCAGCCTTCTCTTTTCATTTCCCAGACTTATTTTCAGAACATAAAGCCTGTCAGCATTTGGATGGTCTTTGACATCTTCTATCAATGCCACCCTCATATCGAGTTTTGATGCAGGCTCCTCTGCCACCTCTTCCATATCTATTTTTCTGAATAGAGGGACTGGCTCCCCTATTCTATTTCTTTCAATGTCCTTCATTGCATCATCCCAGGAATGCCCATCAATTCTGTCGACATACCCAAGCATATTCCATATACTCTGCGCCGCCTGCGGCATGTAGGGCGCGGAGGCGATAGCAAGTGCCTTGACTATCTGAAGGCATACATGGAGGACACTTCCGCATTTCTGCTTATCTTCCTTAATCAACTTCCAGGGTGCCATGCTGTTCATGTACTGATTTCCAATCTGGGCGATTCTCATTATTTTCTTCATTCCCTCCTTGAAATGGCATTTTTCTATATCCTCTCCTATTTCTCTTACAAGGGAATGAACTTCTTCAAGCACCTCCCTGCCCTCATTTTCCTCCTTCTCTGGCACCTCTCCAAAGTTCTTGCTCACGAAGGTTAGAACACGATGTATGAAATTTCCGTATATGGCGACGAGTTCATTATTATTTTTTGCTATGAAATCCTCCCATGTCCAGTCTGTATCATGCTTCTCAGGCATGTTTATGGAGAGGTAATATCTCACTGCATCTGCATCAAATTTTCTGAGAATATCAGGAATCCATATTCCTATGCCCCTTGATTTTGAAAACTGTTTGCCTGACATGGTTAAAAATTCATTGGCGGGCACATCATAGGGAAGATTTAGCTCTCCATGAGCCATGAGCATGGAGGGCCATATTACGGTATGGAAAGGAATGTTATCCTTTGCCAGGAAGTAATAATGCTTTGCTTCCTCCATCCACCACTTCTTCCATTCATCTGGCTTTCCAGCCTTTTCTGCCCATTCCATTGAGGCAGATAGATATCCTATTACCGCATCAAACCACACATATATTCTCTTATTTTCATATCCCTTCAGGGGCACTTCAACACCCCAGTCAAGGTCGCGAGTTATCGCCCTGTCCTTCAGCCCTGATTTTATGAAGTTCATGGTAAATTTCATGACATTGTCTCTCCACCATGTCTTGTCCTCAAGCCACTTCAGCAATGGCTCCTCAAAATCAGATAGTTTGAAGAAGAGATGTTCCGTTTCTTTGAGAACGGGCGTGGCCCCACATATCTTGCATTTTGGTTCTATTATCTCCTCAGGCTCCAGCGTGGCGCCGCATTCCTCACATTGGTCTCCTCTGGCGCGTCCGCCGCAATGGGGACATGTGCCTTCCACGTATCTATCTGGAAGGAAGCGGTTGCAATTTGGACAGTAAAATGATTTCATCTTTTTCGGGTAGATATATCCTTTTTCATATAATGTCAGGAAAAAATCCTTCACCACATTTTTGTGAAATTCATTGCTCGTGCGGGAAAAATTATCAAATTTTATCCCAAGCTCATGTATGTTCTTAACATGCTCTTCATGATATCTGTCTACAATTTCTTTGGGGCTCACTCCCTCCTTCTCCGCAGTTATTGTTATGGGGGTTCCATGTTCATCGCTTCCGGATACCATTAAAACGAGGTTGCCCTTCATTCTGTGATATCTGGCAAATATGTCTCCAGGCAGCAATGCTCCCGCAAGTGTGCCGAGATGTAAAGAACCATTTGCATAAGGCCATGCAACCCCAACGAATATCCTCTCCATAACCTGTAATTTCTTTTCAATATATAATCTTTTGATTGAAAAAGCTGACACAATAGATTGGTTTTTATATTTGTTATTATTTTTAAAATGTGAGGGTATGGACAAAAAACTGGAGGGGGAGGTGTTATCCCGAGCTATACAGCTTTATTTTAGTTTGGACGGTTCCTCCCGTTCTGGGATTTATTCTTGGGTGGTTAATAAGTACCCACTTTCTTGGTCTCTCTCTGGGCATGATATATTCTGTAATCAAAACCATGTATGACTACATAAAGGTCAAATATGAAGATGCTTTCTGAACCAGTTCATGCTTTCATTGAGGGCTTTTTCTCTCTCAATATCATGGCTGAATGAATGGTCAGTATTGAACAATACAAGTTTTTTGGGCTCTTTACCAGATTCATATATGCGGAAAGCATGTTCAACAGGCACAAGCTCGTCTTTAAATCCATGCATCACAAGCAACTGCTCAATTCTGGCGGCATGCTCCAGCATATCATATCTGGATGCGTCTTCTGAAAATCTTCCAATTCCATGTATTTCATAGGGTGTTGACATTACTGCTACAGGCTTAACCCCATGCATTGATGCATACACCATGGCGGTCATTCCTCCATAGGATGAGCCGAACAGGGCTATTCTTCCACCATAATTCTTTTCCACATATTCCACAACCTTTGAGAGATCCTCTATTCTCCTGGTAAGAACGGAATCATTGAAATCTCCTTTGCTTTCTCCGCATCCGGTGAAATCAAATCTCACGCATGACATTCCATTTTTTTCAGCAAGCATTGCCATCTCAATATATTTTCTGCTATCCTTGTTTGAATACAGTCCATGATTGCATATGATAAAGTCATTTCCAGCTTCATGAATAACTGCAGCAAGATTTCCTATCTCCATTTTTATTTCATGCACCATGCCTTCCTCCTATTTCATAAATTTTGCCGCCCCATTCTATTCTTTTAACAAATATTGATGCGAGAAGATTATATGTTATGAGGAATGAGATTGCAGGGCGGAGAAGAGCATATACATGGCCGGGAAGAAATTTTGAAGGAGAATATTTCATCAGTTTTTTGAAACTCCTGTACTCTTCATATCCTCTCGGAATATCAAATATTATGGGAGAGATGAGAAGCAATCCTGTAACTGGGAAAAATGGCAGTATTATGAATCCCGTGATGTTTGATATTCTCATTCCCACATTTATGAAGAGAGCCACTTTCCATAGGGAGGGAAAATAATGCCTTATCCACGCCATCTGCCGGTTCATCCACTTCACAATATTTATCTCCTCATCTGCCTCTGCTATTGCCTGGGGAACAAAATTTATTCTATATCCTGCCTCTTTAACCGCTTTCGTGAGCGTGAGGTCGTCCACTATCTCATTTCTCCATATTTCATCAATCTTGAGCTTCTCAAAAAGCTCTTTTTCTATAGCGGTTGCTCCCCCCCAGGCGAAGTTAAACCGCTGATAGAAAAGGAGGCTGGCGGCGGCGCAGTTCCAGCAGCTCAGCAATTTATTTTTAAAATACCATCTGTAACTGGTGGATACCATTCCATTTATGTTTCCTACAAGATATGAAAGCCATTCCTCATGGGGCTTTATGTCTGCATCCGCAAATACATATATCTCTCCCTTTGCCTTTTCTATGCCGGTAAGCAATGCAGATATCTTTCCGCTGCATGTGGGGATATTTTTATTCAGCGCAACCTTTGCCCTTTTATCTATAAATTCCATTTCCTTCTCATCATCCACAACAACAATTATCTCATAGTCATCGTACATCTGTTGTAAAAAGTAGGATATGTTGTTGAAGTCTTTTCCCTTGAATGGTATGATTACACTCACCTTCTTTCCTTTATATCTCTGCTCTGAATCCCTGTATTTTCTTCTTATAATGGGCCATGTCACAACTGATAAAATTCCTCCTGCAAAGTTTGCGATCCCCGCAAATAACAAGAAAATATGGAATGCGGAAATAATGTCCATGAAAGAATATTGGAAATGAATTTAAATAATTGTTGAATTAATTTAAATTTGAATTTACCACGATTTAATATTACTGAAAAACATTTTTATATTATTTTGTAATACAATTTTAAATAAAAGTAATACTGAGGTGGTTAAATGCATATACCGGATGGATATTTGGGGCCCATAACATGTGTGGTGATGTTTATCATCATGCTCCCTGTATGGTGGTATGCAGCAAAATGGGCAAAGGAAAGACTCAGCAGCAGGGCAATTCCAATGCTTGCAATGCTCTCCTCATTCTCCTTTGTGGTGATGATGTTTAACTGGCCAGTGCCAGATGGAACGACAGCTCACATGGTTGGAGGAACACTTATAGCCATAATTCTTGGTCCATGGGCGGCCGTTATAGGAGTCAGCGTTGCCCTGATGATACAGGCGTTCTTTTTCGGAGATGGGGGAATCACTGCTTTTGGAGCAAATGCATTCAATATGGCGTTTGTTCTTCCATTTGCAGGTTATCTCATGTATAGAGCATTGCTCAAATTCTTTAACTCAGATGATGTAAGGGCAAGAGCCATCGCAGCAGGTGTGGCCGCATATATTGCAATAAATGTTGCTGCTTTAGCAGCGGCCATCGAATTCGGCGTACAGCCTTATATAGCCAAAGGATACTGTCCCTATGGCATAGAGGTGGCAGTTCCAGCCATGCTGTTTGCCCATCTCACCACCGCAGGCCCCGTGGCAGCTGTAGTCACAGCCGGTGTGGTGGCGTATATTTACAAATATAGGCCAGATTTAATGGAGGTGAAATGATGGAGGAATGGGTGAAGAGGGGGATGCTGGTTATTCTCATTCTCTCCATACTCTCGCCCATAGGCATAATTCTCACATGGAATTGCGGAGATGCATGGGGAGAGTGGGAGAAGGTAAAGGTTGGAAATGAAACATGGGAGCCCCAATCATACACATCTGCTCCATTTCCCGATTATTCCATTCCGGGCTGGAACAGCATGCTTCTTGCATCCATATCCTATATAATATCTGCATTCATCGGCGTTTCAATGTGCTTTCTTGTCGTGATGGGAATTGCAAAAACCGTTGAGATGATGAGAGAATGAAATTCATATCAAAGACCCTTGCAGAAATAACATCATTCATATCCGCATCAATCTATACTGAAAAGTATGCCTCCCTGAATGGACTGATGCAGAAAATAGATGCGAGGGCGAAGCTGGTTATTGTTCTGGCATTCATCTTTCTTGCAGTTTATACATCGAGCATCTGGGTACTGGCATTTCTTTTTACAATTGCCATTATCCTCTCAATTTCATCCCGCATTTCCATAAGACATTACATGAGCAGGGTGCTTCTGTTCATTCCACTTTTCACATCCATAGTTGCTATTCCATCCATCTTTTCTTTCATAACACCTGGAGAGGGCATAATATCTTTCTTTGGAGTATCAATAACATATGAGGGCGTGAGAGCAGCATTGTTTCTCATAGCAAGGGTTACAGCAGCAGTTTCATTTTCCATCCTTCTCATCACAACAACCAGATGGAACGAGCTCATGAATGCCATGCTGTTTTTCAAAATTCCAAAAATATTTGTGATGATAGCAGAAATGAGCTATCGTTACATCTTTTTGTTACTCTATTCATTTCAGAATATGATGCTATCTGCAAAAAGCAGAGCCGTGAGCGGGATAGGGGCGACAAAAGCATGGAAGATATATGCCCCCATAATGGGGGCCATGTTTATAAAGACTCATGAAATGCACGAAAAGGTATATCTCTCCATGTTATCCAGAGGATATGGAGTTGAGATTAAAGGAAATTCCAGAAAAATGAGAATTGATATTGGAAGTACCGCAGCAATTGCAGCTGCATTTTTAACTGTAATTGCAGTATATATGATACTATGAACGAGATTGTGATGGCGGATAACATTTCATACACGTATCCAAATGGAACAGTGGCAATAGAGGATATAAGCCTTACAATATGCAGAGGAGAGAGTGTGGCAATAGTGGGGCCCAATGGAGGGGGCAAAAGCACACTCCTGCTTGTTCTATCCTTACTTTTACCTCCAGATAAAGGCAGTATAACATTCATGAATGAAAGGATAGATAGGAAAAAATTTGAGAATGAAGCATACATGCGTAAATTTAGAAAAAGAATCGGAATAGTTTTTCAAGAACCAGATGTACAGCTTTTTTCCTCAACTGTCTATGATGACATAGCATTTGCTCCCATCCACTTTGGATGGAATGAGGAGAAGATAAAGGATAAAGTTAACAATGTTATGAAAGAACTGGGAATAGAGCATATTGCGGAGAGACATCCCTATGAGCTTAGCGGAGGGGAGAAAAGACTTGCTACCATAGCAAGTGTGATGGTTTACTCTCCTGATATAATATTTCTGGACGAGCCAACAAGCAATCTGGATTATGAGAGTAAGGAACTTGTTATAAAGGCTATAAATAGTATGAAGGAGAAAAGAAAAACTGTTGTTGTTGCAACACATGACATGGAAATTATTCCGGAAATAGCTGAAAGGATGATTGTTCTTAACAGAAGAATAATAAAAGATGATTCAATGGACAACATATCTCCAGAGGATATGGGTGCCGTATGGGGAAAGAAGGCAATAAAATTTTTTGAATTCTTTATGGAGCAGAGACACAAAAATTAATAATGGCAGCACATTTAGCAACATGAAATCATCTCGCATACCAGGTTTTTATAAGATGAGCGTTGAGGAGCGTGTGAGGATAGTTAGGGAATTTGCATCTCTAACAGATGAAGAGGAGAAACTTCTGCTATCGTTCTCTCAACTTCCTGCTGATGTGGCTGACAGAATGATTGAAAACGTCATAACAACCATGCCCCTTCCCCTTGGAATAGCAACCAATTTTATTGTGAATGGAAGAGAGGTGCTCATACCCATGGCAATAGAGGAAACATCTGTGGTGGCCGCCGCATCCAACGCCGCCAGGATGGCGAGGCCAGAGGGCTTTAAAGCCAGAGCCATGGAGCCGGTTATGATAGGGCAGATACAGGTTCTTGGAGCCATGGAGAATGCGGCTGAAAAGCTTATGGAAAGGAAGGAGGAAATTCTGGAGCTTGCCAATGCACAGGATAAGGTGCTTGTAAGCCTGGGAGGTGGGGCAAAGGATATTGAAGTTAGGAAGGCAGATGGTATGCTCATTCTTCATCTTCTTGTTGATGTGAGAGATGCCATGGGGGCAAATGCTGTTAACACCATGGTGGAAGCCATTGCTCCTCTGGTGGAGAAAATAACTGGAGGAAAGGTTCATCTAAAAATACTTTCCAATCTTGCAGTCCATCGCCTTGCTGAGGCGGAGGTGGTTTATAAGAAAGAGGTTATAGGGGAGGAAAATGTTGATAAGGTTATCAGGGCATATGAATTTGCGGCTGTGGATATTTACAGGGCAGCGACGCACAACAAAGGAATAATGAATGGAATAGATGCTCTTGCCATAGCAACTGGCAATGACTGGCGCGCTATAGAAGCGGGTGCTCATTCTTATGCTGCGTTGAATGGATATTCTCCATTAACGAAGTGGTGGAAGGATGAGGATGGAAATCTTCATGGAAAAATAAAGATGCCAATGGCTGTTGGAATAATTGGAGGAGCGACAAAGGTTCATCCCGTTGCCAAGCTCTCACTAAAAATACTGGGGGTGAAGACGGCGAAAGAGCTGGCAGAGATAATGGTTTCTCTTGGCCTTGCTCAGAACTTTGCGGCTCTGTATGCTCTCGCCACAAAAGGGATACAGGCAGGACATATGAAATTGCATGCTCAGAATATTGCTGTTATGGCAGGAGCTAAAGGAGAGGAAATAGATACTGTTGCAAAGAGAATGGTGGAAGAAGGAAAGGTGAGGATGGACAGAGCCCAGGAGATACTGGAGGAGATAAGGAGAAAAAATAAAAAAGTTTAAGTTTAATGACCTCTTATCTAAACATGAAAAAGGGGATGGGCTTAGTTATAATGCTGTTGTTTTTACTTTTAGCTGTAGGAATGTCAACAACTTCAATTCCTTATGGAAAAATATATTTTGTTGACGATGATTTCACACCTGATCCGTCAAATTATAAATTCAATGATATCCAGTCCGCCATAGACGCTGCTGGCAGCGGAGACATAATCTACATTTTTCCCGGAAATTATCCAAAGAACCTGTTCATAAACAAACCGCTCACCATAATTGCCGAAGAAGGTGTTTACGTTGACGGCGACGCCGCTAAATATGCTATTGATATACAGGCACCCAATGTTACCGTGGTGGGATTGAATATATATAACGGAGATGAGGCATGTATTTACACAGACAAGGAGAATATAACGATAAAAAACTGCATCATGTATGGCGCTCATGATGGCATATACATAAATGCAAGCAGGAACAGTTTAATCAATTCAACCATTTACAGCACCTTCTGCGGGGTGAGAATTACAGGAAGCAATAACAGTGTTGAAAACTGTGAAGTTTATGGTACGGACTGGGGTATGATAATAAACAATTCCAGCATGTGTTATGTAAACAATTCAAAATTTTACGGAATAGAAAATAAGAGCATATGGGTTAATCACAGTTCATGGATATACATATATGGCACTACATTCAATGATTCATTCTGCGGGGTAAAGTTTTCATTCTCAAATAATTCAACCATAAATTCATGTAGTTTTTACAACAATAAAGTGGGAGTGGAATTCAGAAATTCCACAATGAATGAAATAATAAACAGCAACATTGTCAACAATGATGGATACGGAATATTTGCAGAGGCATCATATAATAACATAATCCATCACAATAACTTCATCAACAACACAATAAATGCCTA
>JAGGXW010000034.1 GCA_021162815.1 Thermoplasmata archaeon
AAAGGTTCTGGCAATAGGAATAGGACCTGTTACGGCAAGTGTAACAGTTGGTGGAGCATCAGCAACAGCAAAAGGTTTCTTACTCGGTCCATTGCTGCTTGGACTGAAGTAATTTCTCCCTCTTTTTTCTATTTTTATATGTGAGAAAAATTATATATCGGGCAATGTTATTTAATCATGATTGGCATACTCATATTGATAGCATTTTTTGTAATACTTCTTATAGCAGCATCCATAAGAATTGTAAGAGAGTATGAGCGCGGGGTCATATTCCGCCTTGGAAGACTGGTAGGAGCAAAGGGTCCTGGTCTATTCCTCATAATACCCCTGTTTGATAAAATGGTGAAAATTGATTTGAGAGAGCATGTATTAGATGTTCCTGCTCAGGAAGCGATAACTGCAGATAATGTTCCCGTAAAGGTAAATGCTGTCGTTTACTTCCGTGTGATGAATCCTGAGGATGCTGTTGTAAGAATACAGAATTACATGATGGCAACAAGCCAGATGGCTCAGACAACATTGAGGAGCATAATAGGTCAGGTAGAGTTAGATGGACTGCTTAAGGAAAGAGATAAAATAAACAGGCATTTGCAGGAGATACTGGATGAAGCAACAGATTCATGGGGTGTGAAGGTCACAGCAGTGGAAATAAAAGATGTGGAGATTCCAGAGGGCATGCAGCGAGCCATGGCCAAGGCAGCTGAAGCAGAGAGGGAGAGAAGAAGCAGGATAATAATGGCAGAGGGAGAACTTCAGGCATCGGAGAAGCTGACCCAGGCAGCAAAGGTTATAGGGAGTGAGCCAGCTGCCCTTCAATTGAGAACACTTCAGACGTTATCTGACATAGCAAGCGAGGGAACAACAACCATATTCTTCCCGTTCCCCATGGAATTCCTCCAGGCATTTCTGGGAAAGGATAAAGAAAAGAAAAAGAAGAGCTAAAGAAGCTTTGTCACCTGTATATCAACCCTCTCACTTTTACCATTTTTGGCATATGCAACAATGCTTATGTAATGCTCCCCTCTTTCTCCTCCTCTCCATGTCCAGGTATATGGGGGTGTGCTATAGCTTGCCATAACTTCACCATCCACCATAAAATTAATCTTTGATATCATGTTAGATGGCTCTGTTGTTATATTCACCTCTATTGTGATTGAACCAATGATAAATGTTCTGTTAATAGATGAGAGAAATGGACCGAAATTGAAGATGTATATTCCCTTGCCTGGCTTATTCACACTTATGTTTATTTTAACAACCTCTCCAGGCTCCTTTATTCTCACCGCAGGGTCTCCAAATAGATTTGTTTCATAATATGTCCATCTCATCCCATTTTCATCGATTCTCCACACATTTTCTTCCTTTGAAAGATGATTTGCCCTTCCAAGCTCCAGTATACTGTCATCGAATAGCGTTTTGAAAAATGATATGTCATATCTCTCTCCAGGAGAATCTGTGCTATTTTCTCTTCCCAATCCATAACGGGAATTCATTATAACAGCAAAAGCCCCGTATTTACTGGTTGTAATTGTTTCTGCAAAGCAATCATCTTTGTAGTAGTGATCACCAGGATACCAGTTGTCAAACGAGCCTGCCAGACAGGTCTGAGAGTAAACAAAGAAATATTTTGTATTATAAAGCCTGGAAACATCCGAATTTGACATCTTTAATCCATATGTTGTCCATCCATGACCATCATGATTTATTATATGCACTCCCTCATTCATCTTATTTATTAACTCGCTCTTACTCCATTCCCTTATTTTATCATACATCTTTGTTATGTTATACGCCTCTGGCACATATAGCACAACCTTATCCTTATAATTCCCTCCCCATTCTGCCTCTCCACCGAATCCAAGATATTCTCCGAGCATGAGAACCTGCATTATATGGGAGTCGTTAACATCTTCATTTTCATAGACAATTGTTTTATTAACCACATTATATGCCTCCTCCACACTATCAACGCATGCCCTTCCAACCCACACCTCTGCATATAAATCAGCCTCATCTCCGGTTCCTGCATCGTTATCCGTGGCATTCTCTCCCCATCTATCATCCATATCCTTATTGAAATTTCCGTCCAGACATGCATAATACACATCTGAAGGAATGTAGGCTTCCAGCTTGTCCATACTTCCCAAGGGCAGTCCATAGCAGGCGGCATATAGATATCGAGCAGGAATTATGTTTTCATCTGCATTCATAATATCTGCATCCCCTCCAAGAAGAACATAATCTATTCCCCAGTTTTTATATGCCCACCTTATGAAATTTCTTATCTTTGCCTGTGTATCATTGAACATTGCTGTTTCATTCCAGTAGGCCGGATTGCTTATGATATCTTCAACAAAGCATACTGTTGTTCTCATGCCTGTTGAATTTCTATAATCTGCAAGTTTTTGAAATGGTTTGGAAAAATTTCTGGTCGTTATTATGAGATAATCATATTTCCCTGCGGCATTCTTAACAGGATATTCATCAGCAATCCATGAATTTATAACATGTTTTTTCACCCATATTCTATCCTTATCAAAAGCTCTGTAAAGAGATGGCATATCTGCATTCTTAAGCTTTACTTTCACCTCCATATTTGCATAGTAGTAAACTCTTCCGCGCTCATAAACCACAGGATGGAGATTCATAACAAGTATGCGATATCCTCGCAGTTCATACACCCCCACAATCTCATATGGTTTCGTACTCGCTCCATAATCTGGTTTTTCTTTAGATATAACATCAGATACAACAAGAGGAGGACTGCTCGCTGGATGAAATCTTCCAACATATTTTTTTATGCCATGCACAGAGATTGAGGAAAGGGTTTTATATGGTGGCAGGAGAATTGAAAGATGCTTTGAGGGGAGGAGCATACCATTTACTGACTCTATGTCACATCCATTCATTTCTATGAGATAACCATTCTCATCATGTATAATTGATGGATAATTGAAAGAAAATTCAAAAGTCATTACATGTTCTGCATTGGAAGGAGTGATGACAAGCAAAAAGAAAAATGCTATTGTAATAGCCATTATTTTCTCTTTCATGAGAGAATATTGTGAAAAAGATTATAAATGTTATCAGCCCCTGCGTTAAATTTTTAATCATTTTCCTATTATTTGTTATGCCCAAATACATTGTTGTTACAGGCGGCGTTTTATCTGGTCTGGGAAAGGGTATTGTAGCATCCTCCATAGGTGTTCTCCTGAAAAGTCAGGGTTACAATGTTACAGCCATAAAAATAGACCCGTATCTCAACTGTGATGCAGGAACAATGAACCCCTATCAGCACGGAGAAGTTTTTGTTCTCGAGGATGGAGGAGAAGTTGATCTTGATCTGGGCAACTATGAACGCTTCCTTGACATAAATTTAGGAAAAAAGAATAACATAACCACAGGCAAGGTTTACAAAAGTGTTATAGAAAAGGAGAGGAGAGGGGATTATCTCGGCAAAACAGTTCAGATTGTTCCCCATATAACAAATGAGATAAAAGCATGGATAAGGAAGGTGGCAAAGGAAAGTGGAGCAGATATATGCATAATAGAAATTGGAGGAACAGTTGGAGACATAGAATCAATGCCATTTCTTGAAGCAGTGAGACAGCTTCATATTGAGGAAGGGCATGAAAATGTTATTTTCATACACACCACGCTTGTACCAATAATAAGTGTTGTTGGAGAGCAGAAAACAAAGCCAACACAGCATAGTGTTAAAGAGTTAAGAGCCATAGGCATTTCTCCTGATGCAATAGTGGGAAGATGCAGTGAAGAACTAACAGAGGAAACAAAGAGGAAGATCTCACTATTCTGTGATGTCCCCGTCAATGCGGTTTTCTCCTCCCCGAATGTAGAATGCATTTATGAGGTGCCAATAGTGCTGGAAAAACAGGGAATGAGCTCATTCATATCAAAGCGTTTCGGAATACCTGAAAAGAAAGTTGATCTGAAAACATGGCAGGATTTTGTGGAGAGAATCAAGAAAGCAGAAAATGAGGTTAAAATAGCCCTCGTGGGAAAATACACAGCCCTTGGTGATTCATACCTGAGTATTCTCGAAGCGTTCAGGCATGCATCCGCCGCATTGAATACAAAGGTTAATGTAGTATGGGTCGAATCAGAGGACATAGAAAAGAAAGGAACTAAAATTCTTGATGAGGTGGATGGCATTCTCGTGCCTGGCGGCTTCGGCAGCCGGGGGGCAGAGGGGAAGATAAAGGCGATTGAGTATGCAAGAATAAATAAGAAACCATTTCTTGGAATATGCTTTGGATTTCAGCTTGCTGTTGTGGAATATGGAAGAAATGTTCTGGGGCTGGAATGCCATACAACGGAGATAGAACCGAATGTGAAACATCCCATCATAACAATTTTGCCAGAGCAGTATGATGTGGATATGCTCGGGGGAACAATGAGACTTGGGGCTCAGCCAATAATCATAAAGGAAGGAACACTTGCATATTCCCTCTACAAAAAGAAGGAGGTTAAGGAAAGGCATCGCCACAGATATGAGGTCAATCCCGACTATGTTGAAATGCTGGAAAAGCATGGATTTGTATTTTCAGGAATCGCAAAGGATAAGATAAGAATGGAAATAGCAGAATTGCCAGAGCATCCATATTTCATTGCCTCTCAATTCCACCCTGAATTCAAATCCCGTCCATTAAAGCCAGCGCCTCTCTTCTATGGCCTGGTGAAGGCAGCGATGGAGAATAAAAAATGAATGCTGTCAGATGAAAAAAACCAATTATCCTGGAGAAGAAAACTGCAGGAGCTTCATAAATCAAATCAACTTATGCGTCATTGACATTGCTGCTTTTATGAAATCCACATTGCCAGACCTTGCCAGTTTTACTGCCTCCCTGAGCAAATAGGATGGACGGAGATAAAATCTGATATATGCTTTCTTTCTTAACTCATTCAGCTCATTAATGCTGAGCAATCCAAGATTATTTTCTTTGCATGCCTTGACAAAATATTGGTTTTTATCAATCAATCCTTTCTCCACAGCTTCATCCCATAAATGAGAGCCAACCCTATATTCCAGAATGTAAAATTCCACAAAATCGAGAGGGAGAGATGATGCAAATCTGATGGTTTTTTCTATTTTTGCTTTATCCTCAAAGGGTGCACCAATTATGAATGAACCAACTGTGAAAAAGCCCACTTTGTCAGCAATGCCAACAGCCTTTTTAACCTGTTCAAGCGTGATTTTTTTATTATAAAAGTCAAGAACGTCCTGGTTGCCGGATTCAATTCCATAGGATATTGCTCTAACACCAGCATCCCACATTTTTTTGTAAAGCTCGTAATCTGCCACATTGACTCTGGCCCCCTCAATGATTATTTTTATATCTGCCCCCATCTCAATTATTCCATCCATTATCTTCATTACCCTTTTTCTATTCAGCAAAAAGTTATCATCAACAAATATTATTCCACTGTATCCTTCATCAACAGCGAATTTAATTTCATCCAGGACATTTTCAACGCTCCTTTCCCTGTATCTTCTTCCTGCAAAAATTTCCCTGCTACAAAACTTGCATTTATATGGACATCCCCTGCTGCTTATCATGGCCGTAAACTTTGCCTTGAAGGGCTTGAATCCCATCATGTAACCATATTCATATTTTTTCATCATCTCATGGCAGGGAAATGGTATTTCATCAAGGTTCTCAATAATAATGCCATCCCTGCCTCCATCCTTTCTATACACACCTGCCACATCTCTTCCTTCCAGAACATCCTGAAAATGCATGGCAGGATACTCTCCTTCCCCCTTCACCGCCGCATCTGCCCCTGCCTCTATTGCATCCATGGGAAAGAGGGTGCAGTGGGGCCCGCCAGCGATGATGAAGATCTCGTTATCCACCTCTTTTATCATTTTTATTATTTTTTCAGCATTTTTTCTGGCAAAACTCGGTATGCTTATTCCAATAATGTCTGATTTGCTGACCATTCTCTTTATTCTGGATGCATCAATTCTCTCATGCCTGGCATCAATTATGTCGATTTCAATATCATTCATTGATAGAATTCTTCCCACATACATCAATCCCAGAGGAGGAGAAAATGGAGATGATGTCTTATCTGTTTCAAGGGCTTCATCATCATCGGGAGGATATATCAGGGAAGCTTTCACATTTTTATAATTAAATCAGGATATAAAAACAGCGCTATATTTATTTTATAATTTTAATCAGAAAAATAAAGAAAATATTTAAAGAATACTTTGGAATTATTTATGCGTATGTATAATATACAATATCTTGTAAATTTTCTTTTTATATTATTTAGCATATCCTTTACAGTGCACTTTATTGCAATATTACAAAAATGGCCATATATATCTAGATTTGGAAGTATTTTTAGAAGAGATGAAATATCATGTAATGATAATAGAAAGGATAACAATCATTCAATATGTGAAATTAGAATTTTAATAGATAAGATTAGATATTTAATATGTAAGATTGTGGTGTTAAAAGATAAAAATGATTCAACAGGAGACCATCTAGAGATATTAGGTAAAAATTCTATAAAGATAATGACCATTGGATGGCTCGGATTATTTATTGAGATTCTTCTCATGATTTTTGTTCTAATGCAGTATACTTATTTTATCGAGAAAATGGAGTTTACAATATATGATTTTTTAATATATGGGGTAGTATCTTTTAACACATTGTTAGTTCCCAAATTTTTTACTGGCGTTATTCATGGATTATCTATGGCTATTTGTCCATGTGAATTTATGCACAGACTTAAAGAATCTTATAGAGAAAATAGAACAATAGAGGACTTTGACTTAGCCAAATTTGAGGCAAAACATTATCTCTATGCAAAAAACGGTGATGAGAAATCATTTAAAGATGTACAGAAAATTGGATATAAAAAATTATTTGGAAATGTATGTTATGTTTTGGGTTGCTGGTTATTCATATTTTTAATCCCTATAAACATTATATTAGCGTTTATTTCTGAATTTGTTTTTTTCACAACAGGCATATTAAATGGTTATATTGGTAATATCAATAAAAAATAATTACACACTTTGCAAATGAATTTAACAGCGGGCTCGGGGGGATTCGAACCCCCGGCCAACAGGTTAAGAGCCTGTCGCTCTACCTAGCTGAGCTACGAGCCCTAAAAGAGATATTGCCAGAATATAAAAACTTAATTGCCTTCATTCTTTTCAGC
>JAGGXW010000029.1 GCA_021162815.1 Thermoplasmata archaeon
GAATTATATAACAACAAAAGAATATCAAAGATAACAATATCAAATAAAAGGAATAATTTATATATGGAAAAACTCCTAAAATTAATAGGCTATTATGCAAAACTGGTATCCAAGAAAATATCAGAAATGATAGAGTTAAGTTTGCACAAATAAACATCCATTCCCTATTTTTTATTATATCTCTGCTTCTGCCCGATTCAAGTTTCTCAAGATTATACAGATACCCTTTTATAGCTACCACAAGAAAGGCAAGGACTATAAGGGCTGAGACAATATAGCTCAGAAATCTGTTACTCATCCCATAAAAAATAAAATTCTCATAATGTTCTACATATCCTAAACTTAAACCAATCTCCGTAGTGATGGCATCCATTACTCGTGAAAGAATATATAATATCAAAAATAGTGGCACGCCAGCATTTTCTATTATTTTCTCTGAGATAAATAGATTTTTCATGTAAATAATTAGAAATTTCCTTAAATTTAAACCCTTCTATTTCGGCTTTCTTTTCAACACATTAAAAGCATATTCCAATCTTTTAGTAGAATCATGAACATCTTTAAATTGCAATACACGCATCAATAAGTAAATGCGGGAAGAGATTTAAACCTTGTAGATATAGCGCCCGGACCGGGATTCGAACCCGGGTCAGGGGCTTGCTACAACCCCTTTCTTTGGGGGTAAAGCACCTTTCTTCCCAAGAAAGGGGCTTCCGCAGGCCCCCAGGATATCCAAACTACCCCATCCGGGCTTATTTTAGCACATCAAGCAGTGCCATCTTTTCAAGCACCAGCTCGGCATATCTGGATTTATCAACTGTTTTTAATTCTTTCTCGGTTATTCCAAATTTTTTAATTTTTTCAAGAGTTGGAGTAATGACAGCATTATCAACTTCCAATCCAAGAGAGGCAACGATTTTTTCTGCTTTATCCTGTTCAACACCATACATGAAAATCACATATTCCCCCTTCTCCTTGGCCCCTGCAAACTTTATTGCTTCATTTATCTGCCTTTTTGCCGCCACATAGAGAAGCATTTCCATTTCAATGCTCTTCGTGATATTATCTCCATTCTCAAAGGCTCTTTTAGCATGATTGTATGCAGCAATAACATGGTCTTTTCCACATATTACAGAAGCATCAAATATCTGACATATTCTGCAATATCTTTTCAACTCTTTTATGGCAGCGTCGATGTCCATGCTTCCTCTTGCTCCCACTATGGCCATATCATCCATTTCCAACCTGCTCCTTTATTTTTCTTGCTGTTTTGTCTCCTATACCAGGAATAGATGCCAGCTGCTCCATGCTGGCTTTCCTGAGTAAGGATATGCTTTTATAACCGTGAGAATATAAAGCCCTTGCCCTTACCCTGCCCACTCCATGCAGCTGTGTTAAATTGAGTAACTCCTCCTTGCAGCCATATTTCACCCTCAGCATGAGTTTTCCTATGACAGGAACAAGCTCAAAATTGAAGAGTCTTGCCAGTTCCCTCATGGAATGAAGTAACCATTCCGCAACCTCCACCCTGTTCCTTATATCTCCTGGACCAATGCCGTATTTGACTATTATGTCATCCTCCTTCATCTCATTTATCCAGTCCTCGAGCATGCTTGCAGTCTTTACCTCCTGAAGAAACCAGTCGTAATCAAGGCTATATGGCTCCGGAACAGAAACAATGAATTCAGATTGTAGAATCTTCTCATCAATCCAGTCATCCTTAGAGGAAACATAAAGGCCTCTCATATCAGGTGTTGAGGAGATGGCATGAAGATACGCAAATGGAGGTGTTTCAGGCGATGCATTCAACAAAGCTTCTTTCAACCTTATTGATGATAGAGGATCAAGGTAAAGATTGGTTGTTATCCTGCCAAACAAAGTTGCCTTCCATTTCTCGCCCATGCTTTCTATAAACTCGTTTCTTTCAAGAAAATCGAGTATGTCCCATATTTTATCTTCCGGAACCATTCCGAGCTGATGAGCATAGAATGTCTTTTTCATGAATTTTATAACCTCCTCCCATGTTGTGGCAAATTCTGTGGATATTAAGGCAAGGATGTGCATTCTCAGGGCAGCCTCGCTGGCAAGTTTCGAATACACTGGCTCAGGCTCAGAATAAATATACTCCTCCATGAGCCTGTCTTTATCCATCTCATTTCTGGCAATCAATATCGCCTCTCCCACCTCATCATATCCGGGCCTGCCTGCTCTGCCCATCATCTGCTTTATCTCCATAACAGGCAGCGTCACCATATATCCATCGAGAGATGAATACCTCCACACACTCTTTATTATGACCCGCCTGGCAGGCAGATTTATGCCCGCCGCCAGGGTGGGGGTGGCTGCTATGAGTTTTATGGTGCCTTCCTTAAATTTTTTCTCCACCTCTCTTCTTGCAATGCTGCTCATTCCTGCGTGATGGAAAGCCACTCCATGCCTTATGCAAGATGCAAGTTTTCTTGTGATCATATTGTTATCTTCCTGAACAAGCCTTTCAGCCATCTCTTTCAGTTCTTCCCTTTCATCCTCCTCCAGAAATTTTTCAGTTATGGAAGCAAAGTTGAATGCGCTTGACTGAGCATTCTTTCTGCTGTTCACAAACACAAGAACCTGCCCCTTCATAAGAGAATTCTCAATGACTCCAGAAATTCCCGCCTTATCTATGGGCTCCACCTCTCCATTGTCATAATATATGGCCTTCCCAAAAAGCACTCCCTGTTTCAGGGGCACGGGTCTCCATGATGAAATCACCGGCTCAGCCCCAATCCATTCAGATATTTCCAGAACATTTTTTATCGTGGCAGATAAAGCAACAACCTGCACATCAGCCATATGAAGAAGCTTTGCCATTATAACCTCAAGGGTCGGTCCTCTTGAAGCGTCGTTAAGTAAATGTACTTCATCAACTGCAACAAATCCTATATCATTTATCCATGATGGAGAGTGACGAAATATGCTGTCTGCTTTCTCGCTTGTAACAACAATTATGTCATATCTTCCGAGTCTTCCTCCACTGTCTCCAAGCTCTCCCGTGGATATACCCACTCTCAACCCAAGCTCCCTGAACATGTTTAACTCTTCATACTTCTCATATGCTATTGCCCTCAGAGGCACTATGAAAAGACTTTTTCTTCCATGGAGGACATTTTTCACCGCTCCATAATACGCAACAAAGCTTTTTCCTCCTGCTGTGGGAGCGGAGATAACAACATTCTTTCCTTCCATAACATGAGGCAAAGCTTTTGTTTGGGGAGGATAAAGCTTGCTTATCCCCATTATCTTCATCATTCTATCAAGAAGTTCATCCTTCATGGTTCCCATGCCATCCTTATTTCCATCTTTCCCTCATACTCTCTTATCACTCTCAATATCTTTTCAAAGTCTCCTGCATTTTTTAATATTTTTCTTCCTTCTTCACTTTTCATTAAAGCATTAACAACACCTCTCTTTAAATGAAGTCTGTCCACTATTATCTCCTCAACCCCGCTTTTCATGAACTCTTCCATGGCGTATCTTATATCATTTTCATTCATTAAAGGATGGACGGGCCCAAAAAATATGTAGGCTGAGATGCCATTATCAACAAGCCTTTCCACAGCCTTTATTCTCTCCTCCGGAGAAGGAGTAAATGGCTCCCATGATTTGAGCAGTCCATCATTGAAGGTTGTTATTGTAATCCCAACACTTGAATCCATGCCCTTTATTATGTCCATGTCTCTCAGCACGAGAGGAGATTTGGTTTGAATATCAACAGGAAAGCCATAATCCTTCAGCACCATCAGAATTTTTCTTGTGAGCTTGTATTTTTTTTCCATTGGCTGATATGCATCTGTTGCAGTTGAAATCCCAACAAGTCCTTTCCTCTTCTTCCTTATTTCCCTCCTCAAAATTCCAACAATGTTCGTCTTTGGCTGGGGAATGCGAAATTTCTCCGCCTCAACATGCATTATGGACGGAACATAGCAGTATACACAGGCATGAGAGCAACCATAGTATGGATTGATGGTGTAATCCAGCCCGTACATTTTCGAACTATTTAAAGCGCTTTTACACAACATTGAAATCATCCAGTTTTTTCTGCCTCATCACATATTTCAGCAGCTCGCTGCTCTCAATCCACCTCTTAACAGGTATGTAGAGTAGAGAAGAAACAAAAAGCATCGCCTCCCTGAATGTATCAAACTTCTTCGCCTCTACCGCAAGAGCAGCCCTCACATTCTCCCTCACATTCCACACGCCCACAGGCATTATGTAGCCGGGATGTATCTCCCTCAGCACCACCACGCCCGCCTGGCGGCGCATTTTCTTCAGCTTTTCCGCCGCTGCCAGGCGGGCAGCATAATAGCAGCCTCCTATTTTGGCATATTCCTTCCTGCCATTGTAGAACTCATGGTCGCCGAATATCACTATTTTCTTTCCCATTGGATTCCATGTGGTGTTGGGATACCATGCCTCTATCAGCTCATACTGCCAGCTGCTGGGATACATTATAACCACCCATAGATTATCCATGCTTTTTGTGTAGTATATATGATACTGGTTGAGCCAGGGATATGTCTTCACTTCCTTAAGCAATTCCTTTCCTATGGTATCGTCAACTGCTGTTATGCTCCATCTGGTCGGCACAAACTTTTTCCTTATGCCAAACAGCCCAGCAGAAAACGCCTTCTGGATGGAGGAGACAAAAACATTCTCCCTGTAAAGCATTAATATGGCATCTCTCGCCTTCACCTCATCGTAATAAAGTTTCTCAATTTTTGGCTCCACCCTTGGATTTTCAAGCCACAATTTTTTTATCCTTGCTGATGGACCATGAGGTTGCACCTCATCATACAAGGCAATTTTTCCTCTCGGTTCTTTCTCAAATTCTATTTCCATCTCAACCGGTTTATATGCCATGGCAATCTCCTGGGTGTATTGAGCAATCCTATCATCCATGTTTTCAACATGAACCGTATGCTTTCCCCTCACCAGTTTCATTCTGAAATCAACTATATCATCTATGCTCTTTCCGTGCCACAATTCAGGGGTGTCGAGATATGAGGTATCTCCCTCCATGGGAGGAAGCATGGGCCCTATGCTCACCTTTGGATAGCCATGCCTTCCGACAAATATGGAAGGAGGAGAGGCACCGTATATAACCTTCTTACTCACCAGTGGCTTATTTCTTTCCATGGCATAGTATTTCTCAAGAATCGGACATCTTGGCTTGCCACACAGCAATTTAGTGCCCCTGCATCTTATGCAGATGCTTTCATCCATTCCAATTTTCTTCCTTGGGGCAACCTTCACATTAATTTAAGGAATAGCATTACATTAATTTTTCCTGCAAGGAGTTAAAAACTTCCTCATGAATTCTGTATGAGTGCTCATCGTAAAGAACAAGCCTCACCTCCATATCTGGC
>JAGGXW010000013.1 GCA_021162815.1 Thermoplasmata archaeon
ATAAAGGAGTATCTTGCTCCATTGAAACTTAAAATATATCAGGCTTACTCTGGAGAGGAGGGCATAGAGTTATATAGAAGTCTTATGGAAAAGGGAAAGAAGCCGGATATTGTTATAATGGATTTAAAACTGCCGGGCATAGATGGGGTGGAAGCAACAAAGAAAATAATGGAAATGGATCCAGAGGCGAATATATATGGGTTCACCGCTTACTTCGGCACTCAGTGGGCAAAAGAATTGCAGAAAGCGGGGGCAAAGGGAGTTATAGCCAGGCCTGTTGGCTTCGATGGCTTCAGAGATATAGTTTCAGATATCCTCTCCAAGCTCTCTGGAAAACCATAGTTCATCCGGCAGTTCTTTGTACAGATCAGCTATGTCCTTGTCCTCTCTTTCATACTTTCTTTTCCTTCTTCCCTCTGCTTTATACCTCTTTATCATCTCCTTGTTTAGATACCAGTAATGGGTTCTCCAGCTCCTGCCGTCATAAATGGTGGTTTCCTCTCTTTCTGTAAGAAGCATTCCCTCTTCTTCAAGAATGTAGAAAAGCTGCCTATCCTCAGGCTCAAGAATGTTATCTATTATTCTGTCCTCAAATCCAAATAAATCCATGACAAAGTTTGCATCTTTCATCGCAGCTTCCACATCTATATCCACTCTTGCTGCAATTGCCGTTGCAAGATCCTCAAGCGTGATAATCATGATATATTATTGTGCAATTGCCCTATAAATAATTTTTGGAATTGTGTTTGAGCAATTGAGCAAAGATGAAAAAAGAAATGAAAGACATGCATGAGCCATATCTGTTGCTTCTTTTTTTGAAAGAAAATCCATGGAAACTTTTTTCATTTCATCCCATTCATATCATGGAAAGAAGCCAGTCTTTTATGGATGAATACACATCCTCAACATTGTTTCCTATGTTCATGTCAGCGTGTCCATTTGGAAATTCCATGTACTTTTTCTCCTTACTTCCAACATGATTGTATGCATACTTTATTTCTGATGGTGGAGCAGTTTTGTCTTTACTACCTGCTATTGCAAGCAATGGATACTCAAATTTATCCAGGTTGTATTTATAGCTATAAGGCTCAAAATAAAGCCTGAGCCATGGTATTCTGGCAAATAAATCATACATCCATGGTTTTTCAGGATATCTGCAGAAATTTTTGTGATTTATGAATATGGCAAATTGAGATAAAACACGACTGCTTATTGTGTTATCCATTGCCTTCTTTATATACTCATCCAGAATCTTTTCATCAACATTGTCCATATCCACAAGATTTTTTATGAATATATTCATTAAATCAAGCTTTTCCATTGTTTCAAGTATGTTTATCGGAAATGATATTCTTCTTGGATATACCTCCCTTGCTGGAAACCATCTCCATCTTGTATTCTCAAATGCCACAGGAGATGCCATTGTCACAACCCCATCAAGCATGTCTTTATTCATCTCGCCATAACCATAGGCTATCATTCCTCCCATACTCTTTCCTATCCAGAAAATTTTTCCTTTGCTATGCTTCCTCACAAAATTCACTGTATCGGGCACATCATGCTCTATGTATGTGTCCACATTCCATGTGTATTTTTCAGGATGCCTTCTTGCATCAAATGTTCTGCTTCCCTTCCTGCCTCTCAAATCCACAATCCATACATCAAATTCTTCATACAGATGGGCTGCAAGGCTGTATCTTTTCCATTTCCTGCTTCCATATCTGCCAAAATCAACGGCACTGCTGTTGGATGCTAAACCATGACATATTATTACAGCAGGTTTGCCTTCATTCACATATCTTTTGATGGCCAGTTTCCATCCATCACTTGTTGGAACATAATATCTCTTAACCTTTGATGTCATCCTTTCTAAACATCTTTATTCATATAATTCTTGCTTTTTATGCAGGATTCCACAGCATCTCTACTGCTGTACTCTGGATGAAAGCCAAGCTCCCTCTTTGCCTTCTCCCCGCTTGCCACCCATTCATATGTTACAAAATCGAGTATTTCAGGTGGAAACCTAGTTGCGTGCAGCTTCCATGCCATGGCCATTGCATTTCTTATCAGCCATCTTGGCATTTTTATGGCTCTCTTGCCTGCCATGTTTATTATTTCTTTCCATCTCACTGTTCCCTCTCCAACTATGTTGTACACGCCTGTTGCCTCTTTCTTTATTGCAATGTCATATGCTCTTGCCACATCATCTTCATGAATGAACTGCATCCTTGGATTTCTTCCATCAACGAGAGGTAAAAAGGGCATGTTGAGCATATCAGCATAGAAATGGCTGACACTTGGTCCCAGCACAAGGCAGGGGCGAAGTATGGTGAGGCTTAATCCATACTCCTTTTCCATTTCTCTTACAACATTCTCAACCATCACCTTGTCCTGATTGTAATAATAGGTGGGATGCCCCCTCATTGGCATCTCCTCAGTCAACCATTCTGGGTTATCGTCCCATGCTCCATATACCATGGTGCTGCTTGTTATGATGAATCTCTCCACTCCTGCCTTCATTCCAGCCATTATCACATTTCTCGTTCCATTTACATCAATGTCATGCATCTCTGCCTTATCATGCATCGGGTTGACCACGAATGCGAGATGTATTATAATATCCGGTTTTTCTTTCAGAAATATGCTCCCAAGCCTTTCATCCCTCACATCCATTCTGTGGTATGATAATTTTTTGAAATCATGCTTCCATTCTCTTCTGGAAATTCCAATTATTTTTTCATAAAATTCATCTCTCTCCATCCTTTCTATTATTTTTCTGCCAAAATAGCCTGCTGCGCCCGTTATCGCCACATTCATATGCGGCTTTATTTCATTGATGAATATAAATATTTGTTGAAGCATCTTTTAATTTTCATACATTGAGATAGATGAGATATGCTCCCATTATGGCAAGTATGAAAGCAATTACAATCTTCGATATGAAGTATTTGTTCTCATGCTTCTCTGCAATCTGCATTGACGAGTAGCCATAGTAGAACAGGATAAGTATTATTGTAAGAGGAATTATGAACATGATATTGTATATTATGAGATACATTATGGCAATGCTTTTCAGGGAGGAGCTGCTTGTTATAACAGCCATTGTTGGAAGCAGAATTTGCCCCGTGCATATGAATTCGATGGCGGAGATGGCAAATGCAGTGAGGAATGATATTGCTGCCAGCAAAAGAATCTTTCTATCCTCTGTAATTTTTTTGATAAATCTTCCTCTTTTGGCCTTCAAAAATCTGGGAGTTTGAAGAACTGGCTTTTTTCCCTTCCTTATGAGAAATGCATCATTGAGGCTGAAGATTGAAAGCACCAGGGCTGCAACTCCTATGGCTATGTCAAGGTATCTGGAAAACCATTTTATGGAGGAAGATGCGTAAAGAAACTGCATTATGCCAAATCCTATCATGAGATAGGATATGAATATGCCTGTAATGAACGCCATGCCCACAGGAATCATTGCTTTCTTCTTTGTCCTTTCGAGATACGAAATGAAAAATATGAGGGTGGCAAAGGCGCAGGGATTTATGCCATCTGCCAGTCCTGCAAAAATTACAGTAAAGAAATTCATCCCCTTTATCGTTTTCTCTGCAGAGTAGTTGGGGGGGACATCGCATGGCAGGCCAACTCCAATCCATTTTTTGATCTCCTCTTCCAGAGCAGGCAGATCTCTTTCGGTATTGAAATACTTTCCATTCAGAAAAATTGCGGGAATATGCCTCTTTTCCATGGAAATGTTGTATTTATCAAAATATGATTGCATCATCTCATCGTTCTTGGGAATGAGTATGTTGTACTTCTTCATGATAATGGGATATCTTATGGCAAGCTCCTTGAGCCTCTCATCCATTATATGGCAGTAACTGCAGGAAGGACTGTAAAAATAGAGGATGCATATTTTCTTTTCCTCCCAGCCTGATGGAAAGTCCATTCCTACAATGGAATAATTCTCTATGAAGGAAGTTGCATTTGATATGTTGTAGAATATATTATCCCCTATCACAAAGGCAGGAGTATGAGTTAATCCAAACCTCTCCATTATAGAAGGCTTCTCAGTTGCATTCACCATGTCAATTCTCACATACTTTGCCGCATTTTGAATTTCCTCCCCAATATCATTTATTTCTTCGCCTTCTTCATAAACTATTATTACATCCACAGCCTTTGGATAGACAACCTTTCCATCCTCTATGGGGCAGCCGCAGCCTCCCAGGCCGTATATCCTTTCAACCGTTTCATTTAACCTCTTGCTCTGCTGACTGATGTTAACATGGCTTCCAAAGTAAAACCATGTGTTGCCTATGTATATCATTGGCACATCCCTGTATGATGTGTACAGGTATGATATCTCCTCCAGGAGTTTTCTTTCCTTTTGCGCATCATATGTCTTAACCTCCAGATACGGATATTTCTGCTGCATCCTGCTTATTATTTCATCCACTCTTGCACAGTTAAGACAATCAGAGGAGCGGAAATATGCCATACACACCTTTTTTTCTGATGGCATGGCATGGATGAAGGAAGGCGTTATAAATGAAATGATGAGAATGAGTATGATGATACTCTTCTTCATACAATGTGATTTCTCTTTGCTTTATAATCTTTTTATTTTCCTCACATCGCCATTTTTAAATGCTATTATTGCGATGTCAGCCATGTTAATAAACAGTCCATTCTCCACCACTCCGGGAATGGAGTTTATCTTCCCCTCCATTCCCTCATCCAGCTCCTCATACTCGCAATCCAGAATGTAATTTCCATTGTCTGTAACGAAGCCATGCCTTAAATGTGGTTTAAATCCCATACTGGAGAGTTTGTCTGCCGTCCTTCTCCACCCAAATTTTACCACCTCCACAGGCAATGGAAAAGAAAATTTCTTCACCAGCTTTCTTTCATCAGCCACTATAACCTCCATTTTGCTTGCCGCTGCCACAATCTTTTCCCTGAGCAGTGCTCCCCCTCCTCCCTTTATGAGATTGAGTTTTTCATCAATTTCATCCGCTCCATCTATGGTGACATCTATTTCCTCATATTCATTTATATCCCCAATCTCTATTCCATTCTTTCTTGCAAGCTCCTCACTTTGCTTGGATGTTGCTATTCCTATCACCTCCATTCCTTCTCTCACCATCCTTCCAATCTCCTCAATGGCATATTTTGCAGTGGAGCCCGTGCCGAGTCCAACAATCATGCCATCCTTAACATACTCAACAGCCTCAACTGCAGCCCTTCTCTTCATCTCCTCTACATCCATGATACATAAACACCAAATTATTTATAAGTAGCACATATAAAAATTGCCAGGAGCAGGCGGGTGGCCTACGGTAAAACCGAGGAAATTCCCCCCTCGTTCCCGGGCCGGGGGCATAACAGCCAGGGCGAGAGCCCTGAAAGGAGGAGCAGAAACGCCACAGCCTGCGGCGAGGATGATTTCGTGAGAATGACGTTGCTGCAGGATATGGTGAAACGGCCTCCTCCCCGGAGCAAGTCCAAGCACCGGGATCAGTTGCCCGGGACTGCCCGGAGGTGGGACGCCAAGACGAATGCCACCTAAAACAGAAGGGGGATTACTGCCTGCACCTGGCTTTTGCCCTTCGCATCCGGAAAAAATATAAAGAGTTGAAGGAGCTTTATGAAAGGTGAGAAATTCAGCAGGCAGGAGGAAAATAGCCAGGCAGAGGATAGATAAGCTCTTCGTCGAGGCGGAGAAGGCAGCCATGAAAGGAAGAATGGAGTTTGCAAATCGTTATGTGGAGATAGCGAGAAAGATAGGAATGAAGTATCTTGTGAGAATACCGAAGGAGCATAGAATGAAATTCTGCAGAAAATGTGGCAGTTATTTGGTTCCAGGCAAGAACAGCAGGGTGAGACTGACAAAGCATAAGGTTGTAATTACATGTCTTTCATGTGGGGCAAGAAAAAGATATCCTTACATAAAGGAAATAAAGGAAAGGAGAAGGTTTAAATAAAAATTTACAATCTTTTAATTATGAGAAAATTGCCTGTTGCCGTGCTTGCATTTGCAATGCTTATCATGCCATCCATGGCTGGAATGGCAGGAAATGCAGATGAAAGCAGTACGGCAGAATTGCAACCATGGATAAAGATAAATGAGCCCACTCCAGGCATATATTACCACGGACAGAAAATCATGGATTCCAAATTCTGCATATTCATAGGGCAGAATGACATAAATGTTACAGCCATAGCAAGTTCCGATATCATGATGGTTTATTTCTCTGCATCAAATGTGATGAGCAAGGAGGTAGTGGAAAACGAATGGGATACAGACAAGGCTGATGGATTTTCCCATTCTTTCGCGCTATCCAGAGGGATATATGTTATAGCCGCTGTTGGTGTTGCCGTTGATATAAACAATCCCGTTGCCTTTGACTGGATTCCAGTGGTGATTCTTTAATTATGAATGGGGATATGGAACAGCTTGCCATTGAAATAAGAAACTGCAGGAAATGTGAGCTGTGGAAAGTGAGGAATAATCCTGTGGTGGGAGAGGGAAGCATTGATGCAAGGATAATGTTCATAGGCGAAGCTCCGGGAAGGAAGGAGGATGAGCAGGGAAAGCCATTTGTTGGAGCTGCTGGAAAAATACTTGATGGGGCTCTGCATGCAAATAGCATAGAGAGAAAGGAAGTTTACATAACCAATGTTGTTAAGTGCCGTCCTCCAGGCAACAGAGATCCAAGCATGGAGGAGATAAAGGCATGTGTGCCCTATCTGGAAAGGCAGATTGAAATTATAAAGCCCGAGGTTATCGCAACCCTTGGAAGATTTTCCTCCAGATACATTCTCTCCAGATATGGTTTTTCATACTTGCCTATAAGTAGCATTCATGGAAGGGTTTTTGAGGATAGATTAAACGATGTTAAAATTGTTCCACTCTATCACCCTGCAGCCTGCATTTACAATCCTGCCTTGAAATCAATTTTTATGGCTGACATGCGCAAAGTTGCAATGCTTCTGCGCCAATGACGAGCCATCAGTTTTATATATTACCTCATATATTTGGGGTAGGTTAGGTGTAGAACATGGCACAGCATCACAAGCCGAAGAGAGGTTCACTTGGTTATTCGCCCAGAAAGAGAGCTCGCTCCATAGTGCCAACCATAAAGGCATGGCCTGAAGACGGGCAGGAGGTAAGACTGCAGGGTTTTGCAGGATATAAAGCAGGTATGACACATATTTTCATGCTTGATTACAGGCCCACATCCACAACGGCGGGGCAGGAAGTATTTGCTCCTGTTACCATTGTTGAGACTCCTCCAATGAAAATTGCGGCTGTAAGACTTTATGAGAAAACCCCCTATGGGCTTAAAACAAAAACAGAGATATGGGCTGAGCCAGACAGCATAAAGGAGCTGGGCAGCGTAATGCCTCTTCCAAAGAAGAGAAAGGAGAAGGAAGTTGACTCATATGATGAGATTCGCGTTCTTGCATATACTGAGCCATGGCGCATGACAGGTGTGCCGAAGAAGGTGCCGGACCTCATGGAAATAAGGGTTGGTGGAGGAAGCGTTGAGGATAGATACAAATATGCAATGGAGTTACTCGGAAAGGAGGTAAGCATAAAGGATGTTTTCAGGGAAGGAGACATGATGGATGCCATAGCAGTGACAAAGGGTAAGGGATTCCAGGGTCATGTTAAAAGATGGGGAGTCAAGCTTCTTCATCATAAAAACAGAAAACACCGCCGCATGATAGGCACACTCGGCCCATGGCTTTCATGGGTGAGGAGCAGTGTGCCGCAGGCTGGCCAGACGGGCTTTCATAAGAGGACGGAATACAATAAAAGAATTTTGAAAATTGGTGAGGATGGAAGTGAGATAACTCCTGCAGGAGGATTCCCTCATTATGGTGTGATTAGAAATGAATATATTGTCGTTCACGGTACATTGCCGGGCAGTGTGAAGAGGATAATAAGAATGAGGCATGCTGTGAGATATATGAAGGGAGTTAAGGTTGAAAAGCCTGAGATAACATACATTTCCACATCAAGTAAGCAGGGGGTGTAAATGAAGGCAAAGGTTTATGGAATGGATGGTAATGTTGTGCAGGAAATAGATTTGCCATCTGTATTTGAAGCAGAGTACAGGCCTGATGTTATACACAAGGCCTTTGTTGTCATGCGTGCAAACAGAAGGCAGCCCTATGGAAGTAAGCCAACTGCAGGAAAGGACTATGTGGCAGAGAGCTTTGGCCCAGGTAGAGGTTCATCCCGTATTCCGAGACTTGCTTCAGGTAGAGGGGCAAGAGCTCCAGGAACAGTGCATGGGAGAAGAGCCCATCCTCCGAAGGTGGAGAAGGTGTGGAGCAGGAGAATAAATAAGAAGGAGAAACTGCTTGCAAGAATCTCTGCCATAGCTGCGACCGCCAATGAAGAGCTGGTGAGGAGCAGGGGGCATAAATTTGAAGGCAACCCACCATTCATAATTGAGGATAATTTTGAGGAACTGGAAAAAACAAAGGATATTCTTTCCACCTTTGAAAAGATAGGCGTGATTGATGATGTGATAAGGGCAAAGGAGGGAAAGCATATAAGGGCAGGAAGAGGAAAGAGAAGAGGAAGGAAGTATAAAACGCCAAAATCACTGCTCATAGTGGCATCGAGAAAGGATAAAATTAAAAAAGCAGCATCCAATTTAACAGGCGTGGATGTGGTAACGCCAGATGAAATAAATGTGGAGCATCTGGCGCCAGGCGGGCATGCGGGCAGACTTACTTTATATACTCTTTCAGCTGTGAAAAGGATAGGTGAGAGATATGAATCCATATGAAATAATACTCCATCCGTATGTTACAGAAAAGACTCTTGCCATGATAGATAATAATAACGCTCTGCAGTTCAGAGTCAAAATGGATGCGAACAAGAAGCAGATTAAGGAGGCAATAGAGGAGATATTTGATGTTAAGGTGCTCAAGATTACAACAAAGATAGGCAAGGATGGAAAAATAGCAACTGTAAAGCTTCATCCCGAGTATAATGCAGAGGATATAGGAATGAGGATAGGTATATTCTGAGGTGAAATGAATGGGTAAGAGATTGAGGCACCAGAGGCGAGGGGCGGCAAAGCCAAGGTACACAAGCCCTTCATTCAAGCATAAGGGGCCCGTGAGCTATCCGGCCATGGGTGAGTATGTGGGTGTTGTTAGGGATATAATACACAATCCAGGCACCACAGCCCCGCTTGCCATTGTTGAATTTGAAGATGGTAAAAAAATGAATCTCATAGCGACCGAGGGCATAATGGTGGGAGAGAGAATAAAGTTCACTTCCCGGACTGCTGTAAAGCCAGGAAACGTGCTTCCTCTCTCATCAATACCTCAGGGAACGCCAATATACAATATTGAGGCTCAACCCGGAGATGGAGGAAAGATGGTGAGGGCAGCGGGAAGCTATGCCACGATAGTTTCACATGAAAGGGATGGTGTCATAGTTCGTCTTCCAAGCGGAAAGCATAAGTTATTCCTTCATGGTTGCAGGGCAACAATAGGTGTTGCGGCAGGAGGAGGAAGAGGTGATAAGCCATTTGTCAAGGCAGGAAAGAAGTATTACGCGACAAGAGCAAGACCAAGATTATTCCCGCGCACAAGTGGTGTTGCCATGAATCCTGTCAATCATCCTCACGGAGGAGGCAGCCACCAGCATGTGGGCAGGCCCAAGACGGTGGCAAGAGGTGCTCCTCCAGGAAGAAAGGTGGGTTCAATAGCTGCTCGCAGAACAGGAAAGAGGTGATGAAGTGGTTAGTAGGAGAAAAAGGAGAAGGAAGATTGAAATTGAAAGCAAGAAGGAATTCAGATATCGTGGACTCAGTGTTGATGAGTTAAAGAGGATGGGTATTGAGGAAATATTACCATACCTAAAGTCAAGGGCAAGAAGAAGCCTGAAGCGTGGCTTAACACCCGTGCAATACCGCCTATGGCAGCGTGTGCTGAAGAGTGATGAGAGCAAGGTAATAAGGACCCATGCAAGGGATATGATAATAATCCCCCAGTTTATAGGAAGAACAATAGCAGTCCACAATGGAAAAGAATTTATTCCAGTAAAAATTACACCAGAGATGGTGGGGCATTACCTGGGAGAGTTTGCACTGACGAGAAAGGAAGTAAAGCATACAGGTCCAGGTGTTGGAGCGACACGTTCATCAAAGTATTTACCGCTGAAATGATACCATGAAGTACTCAACATATTTGGATCCGGAAAAAAGTGCAAGGGCTTATGGGAGAGATTTGCCATGCTCTCCCAAGCATGCTGAAAATTTAGTTAGAGCCCTTAAAGGCATGAATGTGAGAGAGGCAGAGAAATTGCTGGAAGATGTGATGAATCTCAAGAGGGCAATTCCATTCAGGACCCACAATACGGAGAGAGCTCACAAGAAGGGCATGGGACCAGGAGGATATCCGGTGAAGGCAAGCAAATATTTCCTGCAGGTTCTCAGGAATGCAATAAACAATGCAGAGTATAAGGGACTGGAGCCTGACAATATGTATATAGCTCATATATCAGCATATAAGGGCAGGGTGATAGAGGGCTACATGCCCCGCGCCATGGGAAGAAGCTCTGCCTGGAATGAAAGAACAACCAATCTTGAAATAATAATTGAGGAAAGATAACATGGCGATAGAGAGAAAATTTGTGGTGGAAAGCCAGAGAAGGGTGCTGCTGAAGGAATTCCTGATGAAGGAGAGCGAGAGAGCAGGATTTGGAGGCATAAAGATACAGAGAACACCACTTGGCACGCTCATAACCCTTGAAGTGGAGAGGCCAGGGCTTATCATAGGAAGGGGAGGAAAGAGAATAAAGGAGCTTACAGAAACAATAGCCAATAAGTTTGGCCTGGAAAATCCACAGATAGAGATTGAGGAGGTAAGTGATAAAGCAGCACTGAATGCCCAGCTCATGGCGCAGAAGGTTGCATCCGCTCTGGAAAGAGGATGGCATTTCCGCCGTGTTGGCCATTCCACTGTCAGAAGAATCATGGATGCGGGCGCAAGAGGATGCCAGGTTATCATCTCTGGAAAGCTCACAGGGGACAGGCATAGGACAGAAAAGTTCACCATGGGGTATATAAAGTACTGCGGTGAGGTGGCAAAGCAGGTGATGGATGAGGGCATTGCCACAGCAAAGACAAAGCCGGGAATAATAGGTGTTAAGGTAAGAATCATGGGACCTGAGGCAAGGTTGCCCGATGAGGTGGAGATAAGGGAGAAGAGTAAGGAAGAGCTTGAGGAGGAAATAAGAAGCAAAGAGCAGGAAAAGGAGGAGCAGCTTGAGAAACTGGAGAAGATAGACATAATGGATATTCCTGGCATAGCAAAGAATGTTCTGGAGGAGGTAAAGAAGGCAGGAATCAAGAATGCAAGAGAGCTTTATGAGATGGATTTGACTGATATGGTTGAAATTAAGGGAATTGGAATGAAAAGGGCTGAGAAGTTGAAGGAAATATTGAAGGAGGTGCTTGAAAAAAATGAAAGCGAAGGAGATAAGAGGGATGAGCAGTGAGGAGAGGCTGAAAAAGCTTCAGGAACTGAGGAATGAACTCATGGAGGAGTATGGTAAATCATCAATGGGAGGCTCACCTCCGTCGCCTGGCAGAATAAGGTGGCTGCGCCGCAATATCGCCAGGCTGCTGACCATAATGAGGGAGGAAAGAGATATAGAATGAGTGAAATCTGCCCTATCTGCGGGTTGCCTAAGGAATTATGTGTTTGTGATAAATTAGCAACAGAAGGAAAGGAGATAAAGATAAGGACTGAGAAAAGGAGATATGGAAAAGTGGTTACCGTGATAAGCGGATTTGACTCCTCTGTGGACATAAATGGCATTGCAAAGGATTTGAAGAAATTCTGCGCTGCGGGAGGTACTGCCAAGAAGGACACCGTCGAGCTGCAGGGTGATCACAAGGAGAAGGCAAAGAAAAAGCTGGAGGAAATGGGATTTCAGGTGGAGATAGAATGACGAAAAATTTTTTAAGGGGAGAGTTTATAGGGCTAACTGTAAGGGTCACTCAATCAAGAGATCCTTCCTTACTGGGAGTAGAAGGCAGGATAATTGACGAAACAAAAAACATGCTGGTGGTGGAAAGCCAGGGAAAAATTAAAAAGATTGCCAAGGATATAGCCGTCTTTGATATCGCCGGCCATATGGTGGAAGGAAGAAAAATTAAATACAGACCTGAAGAAAGGATAGGGAAGATAAAATGATAGGAATAAAAGTTAAGGAACCGGAAAAGGTATGCAATGATCCAAATTGCCCATGGCACGGGCATTTGAAAGTCAGAGGCATGATGATAACGGGCAGGGTTGCATCCACAGCCATGCAGAGAACAGTTGTGGTGGAGAAGGAAAGGTTGCATTATGTTAAAAAGTATGAGAGATACGAGAAGAGAACAAGCAGATATAAGGCTCATCTGCCCCCATGCATAGAGGTTGAGAAGGGGGATGAGGTAGTAATAATGGAATGTCGTCCAATAAGCAAAACAAAACATTTTGTGGTGGTGGCTAAAAAATGAAGGGAATAGCAGCATCTGTGACAAAAGGTTTGCCGACAGGAGCAGTGCTTGAATGCGCAGATAACACAGGGGCGAGGCTTGTTGAGATAATAGCAGTGAAGCATAAAAGAACGATTCACAGAAGATATCCATCAGCAGGCGTTGGAGACATGGTGCTTGTTACAGTGAAGAAGGGAAAGCCAGAAATGAAAAGACAGGTTTTTCACGCCGTTATAATACGCCAGCGCATGCCATACCGCCGCCCCGATGGAACGAGGGTGCAATTTGAAGATAATGCAGCTGTTATTGTCACTCCCGATGGGGATATGAAAGGTTCAGCCATAAAGGGGCCTGTGGCAAGAGAGGCTGCCGACAGATGGCCCCGTATAGCATCTACGGCAAGTATAATAGTGTGATTAAAATGTCATCGCAACCAAGAAAACAGAGGTTATTTTATCATACCGCCCCTCTGCATATTCGTAAGAAGATGATGGGCGCGCATCTTGCAGATGATCTGATAATAAAGTACAAGAGAAGAACCATGCCAGTTGTCAGGGGAGATACCGTCAAGATTGTGAGAGGGCAGTTCAGGGGGCAGAGCGGGAAGGTAAGGAAGGTTATGCTGAGAAAGCAGAGAATAGAGGTAGAAGGGATAACAATAAAGAAGGCTGATGGCAAATCCGTGCCATACTTCATACATCCATCAAATGTGGTGATAACGAAGCTTAATCTCACAGACCCATGGAGGAGAAGCAAGATAGAGGAAAGGCTATCTGAAGAGGCAAAGAAGGAAGTGGAGAAGGAAGCAGAGGAGCAGATTGAGGAGATGAAGAGAGAAGCAGAAAAGGCAGAGATGGAAGAGGAAGAAGAACAGGAAGAAGTAGAGATAGAAAAGAAAGAGGAGCAGAGGGAAGAGCAGGAAGTTAAAGAAGAAACAGGCGAAGAGGAAGCAGTAGAAGAGCAGCCAGAGGAGCAGGAGATGGGAGAAGCAAAAGAAGAAAAGGCAGAGAAGTCAGTTAAGGAAGAAGAGGCAGAAGAAACAACAGAACAGCATGAAGAGGCGCAAGAGACAGAGGAGAAAACAGAAGAGGAAGGGGAGCAGAAGGAAAAGAAGAAAGAGGAATAAGTTATTAATCACAAAACATAGAAGACATTGTTGGACTTTCCTCATATAGGCTTTTCATCATAATCATACTTGCATATGCAACTGGATTAAATAGCATATTTTTCCCACCTTTTCTTAATATTTTTGTAATAATGGCACTGCCGTATCACTCAATCTATGGTAAGAAGGAAAATCGAAATTCTTATATCTGATTTAACATTCATTATATGGATGTAAAAAAGGTGGTGCGGGAGATGAAGAAAATATTTGTTCTTGGAGTGGTGGCTATACTGTTAAGCACCACACTCCTGCCAGCAGTGGTGGGGGATGACAATAAAGATTTGAATGAAAAAACGATAATAAGTGTTCGCACTTCCCTGGAAACTATAAGTGAAAAGGAAGTGCCGCTGGTTGTGGCACTGAAATTACACTCAATAATCAGCCAGCTTATTAATCATACTGACGGGTATGAAACACTTCTTCCAGCCCTGCTGAACATTCTGGACGAGTATGGACTTATAAAAAACTCAGAAAAAATGGAAATTATGATGAGAAGCAATTTGGAGAATAATAAAAATTGTCAAATCATGCAGCCATGGTGTCCATTTATTTTAAATATCATGTGTTTTGTGGTGGGATACGGTATTAATTCATGGTTATTTACACCGGGATTATTCCTGTCCGCGCTTTTTTTGTTTAAACTTCAGGAAATTTTTCCATCAATAGACGTGGACCGAATATTGGATATTCTAATTCTATGGAATCTTCGTCCCCGTGTATTTATTCCCATAGCAGGTTGGAATGTTTTTGAAGGAGCTATTTATACAGTTGGATTGCTTGGATACCGACATTATGAGAAGGGTTTAGAAGGCGTAAATAATTCATTGACTTTTGCTCGGGAGTTTTTAATACTGGGGTTTACGGGAATATGGATTAGTTTCCTATTCACACCCAGACAGTACTTCATAGGCTCTGCGATAGCCATCCTATAATGAAAAACATCCTGCTCATTACATTCATTTAATCCACCACACAGAAAGGATGGTAAATAATTTCTATATCGAAAAGAGGCAAAGAAGGAATAAAAAGATAAGGAATAAGTTATTAATCACAAAACAATACAAATTTTATGAAATCCTTCGAGAGCAATGAGAGCAAAATAGGAGGAGTTGTTGGTTTTCTACGTGTCATAGAGCATTCGTTATTGTCATAATAGCATATGCCATCGGATTTTTCATTCCAGTAATGGCCGCGTATTTTGTTATTCGGTATGTTGATGTAAATAATATGCTTCATCTGTTCCTTTTCTCAATATTTCTTGTCATTGATTATCTCATATTCCTCTTTTCTCTCATGTTCTCCACAGCTTTTTTCATAAATGTATTTCGCCTTAAATATGATGAAGAGGGGAAGTACAGAAAAACACTTGACGATAAAATGGCATTTAAATTCACAGCATATTATGGCCTGTATTATCCAACATATAAGATAATAAATCTCTTCATTCTGCCTCCAATAAAATCATTTTATCTCCGTCTCATAGGGGCTAAGGTAGGCAAAAATGTTCTTCTTTCAGGTGAGGAATGGCTTGACCCATGCATGATTGAGATAGGAGATAACCTCACCATTGGAGGAAGAGCCATGATTCTTGGTCATATAGCAGAGGATAAACTAATACTTAAAAAGACGAGGATAGGCAATAACTGCCTCATTGGAAGAGAAACATTCATAATGCCGGGGTAACGATAGAGGATAATGTTGTTCTCGGAGCAAAAGTTTTATTCCCAAGGGCATGACGCTGAAGAGCGGGAGAATATATGCCGGCATACCCGCAAGAGAGCTAAAAAAGATTAGATAAGCCAAAAATAACATATACCCATAATGGATTTAAATTTGTGGTGGAGGCAGGAGAAATTGAGGCGGTATTAAATGGCATTATGCACCCTGAAATAAATGTAAGTATTGTAGAACTTGGAATGGTTGAGGATATTTCCGTTGATGGAAACAAAATATATCTCAAATTAAATCTTCCGTATATGGAGGTGCCTACCAGATACATTCTTCATCATCAGATAAAGGAGGCAATAAAAGAGATGGATGATGAGCTGGAGATTGAGATTGAATTTGCGGAAATGACACCTGCGGAGAGGGAGAATTTCATGGAAATAGCCAGAAAAGAATGGAAGTGGTGATCACAGAGTCTTTCTTCCAAATGTCATGAAGCCTGTATGGATAACGTCACTTATGACTGGGTGGGTATATCCATACATGCTCTTCCATTTCCTTGTTATGTTTTCCAGAGTTGCATATACATTCATGTTATTTTCCCTCATCCTTTCTATTGCCTCAATCTGCTGCTCTATGTGGGGGGAGTAAACAACCAGCCATCCTCCGGGCTTGAGCCTTCTGGTTGCCTTGCCGATGAACTTTGTTGAATCCTTCATGTCGAATATTATTAAGTCCAGATTTCTCTCTCTGAAATTTTTAACATCCTCATTCTTTGCCCTTATGTTTTTCAGCCCGCACATTTCAAAATTCCTTTTTGCTATGCTGTAAAATTCCTTCCTCTTTTCATATGTTATTACTTTTCCACCTTTGCCCACCATATTTGCAAGAAATATTGACATGAATCCGGAGCCTGTACCTGCATCAAGGCATTTCCACCCCTGGCTCAGGCCTGTTATTGCAATTATCTGCACCGCATCCTTGGGCATTATTATCTGCGCTCCCCTCCTGCATTTTTTGAGCATGTCAATGAACGTTGGTTTAACTGCAATGAATTGTTGCTTTCCAACCTCCACAATATCTCCGTATTCCACATCTCTTAAATCAGCCACTCCAAATTTTGTGCTTGTTTTCTTTCCCTTCTCCAGCAATATTGAATGCTTTTTATTCAGCAGCAATATGTAATTCTGCATACTTTTCTGCCTCCTTTATGGCTCTTTCAAATTCCTCCTTACTTAAGGGATAGGGGTAATTATAAATTTTTGTGGGTCTCTCATTGTAGAAGGGGCGGTTGCAGTGAGGGCAGCCTGATGTTCTGAAAGCTTCTTCCTTTAATTCATCGGCATAAATTTTTTTCAATCTGCCTCCATCAAATTCAAAGCTTGCTTTACCATTGAATATGGCATATCTGGCAATCTGCATTGCTCTGTATCTTTCCATGCTTGGAATGGTTTTTCCCTTCATGACCAGGGCAAATAAGGCAATGTCAATCTCCTCCATCTTCATCTTCTCCATGAAATCTATCGCCTCTCTATCGCTTTCTCCAAGACCTATTATCAGATGAGCAGTAGCTTTACCAAAAATTTCTTTTGAGTCTTTCAATGCGGATATGTAGTCGTTCCATTCTCCAACATTTTTCTTCCATTTTTTGAATATTCTTCTGCTTGCTGCATCTATTCCTATCCCCACTCTCTCCACACCCGCATTTTTCAGTTCAATCATTTTTTCTCTTTCCATTGGATTCATTGCCACTGAAAGTGGAATGAAGGATGGCATTTTTTCCAATACTGCAAGAATAGTATCAAATGTTTCATCATTATAAACAGTCTGAATGCATATTCTCCTTGCTTTTGCATGCTTTATTCTTTTAACAACATCATCAATTTCAAATTCCGGCCAGGGAACTCTGGCAAGATATCCTTTCCTGTGAAAGCAGTATCCGCATGCACCTTTACATTTTCCAGGGAGAAGAAAATATAAAGTGGATGGTAGTGCATCAATCTTTATGTCCTTCAATTTAAGAAGCGATGCCGTTGCTATTGATACTCTAATCTTCATTGTATCCTCTCCTCCCTATCATCGGAACAAAGGCGCATCCTCCTAAATCTTTCTTTATTATCCTTCCATCTTTCCTCTTCTCAATGAGAATCAATCTTCCATATATCCTTCCCACAGGAAGCAGCAATTTTCCTCCTTGCTCAAGTTGTTCTATTAGCTCCGGCGGAATGCCAGGAGAGGAGCATGTGGCATATATTCTGTCGTAGGGGGCATATTCAGGCAGACCTGCTGAGCCATCTCCATTTATTACAACAACATTTTTTATGCCCAGCTTTTTGAAATTCTCTCTTGCTATATCTGCAAGCTTTTCTATCCTCTCCACAGTATACACAATCCCATTTTTTGCTATGGTGGCTGCGAGGGCAGCATGATAGCCTGTTCCTGTGCCTATCTCAAGTATTTTACTATCTTCTTCTATCTCAAGTGCTTCAAGCATTATGGCAACCATATGGGGAGCTGATATTGTCTGTGAGTAACCTATTTCCAGAGGGGTATCATAATATGCATATTTCCTCTGTCCCTCCGGAATAAAAATTTCTCTCGGCACTTTCCTCATTGCCTCTATCACTTTCCTGCTCCTGAGATAACCCTCATCAATCAGCTTCTTTATGAGCTCCTCTTTCTCCACACCCATAATTTTGCATTATATTAACTATTTTGCTGTGCTTCTTCACAACATTTAAGTATAAATGAGCAATATCCCAGCATGAGGCACAATAAGTTATTTACGCCAGGTCCGACAGAGGTGAGAGAGGAAATATTGCAGGTGCTTTCGAATCCCCAGTATTACCATCGCTCCAGCGAATTTTCAGAGCTTTATGAGGAGCTGCAGCCAAAACTTCAAAAGATGCTGTACACCAAAAATCCCGTGCTGCTGTTCCCATCCTCCTCCACAGGCGCCATGGAGGCGGCGGTGATAAATGGGGTTAGGAAAAAATGTCTGAATCTTGTGAACGGGGCATTCTCCAACAGATGGCATGAGATAACTGAAATGAATGGCATACCCAATGATGTTATCTCTATTGAATGGGATACTGCAATAAAGCCGGATATGGTGAGGGAAAAGCTTGACACCGGAGAGTATGATGCTGTAACCCTTGTATTCAATGAAACCTCCACAGGCCTGATGAATCCTCTTGAGGAGATTGCCAGGGTTGTCAGGGAGTATGATGATGTTCTTTTGCTTGTGGATGCAGTTTCTGCAATGGGCGGAGTGAAGATAGAGGTTGATAAACTGGGCATCGACATGCTTCTTGCGGGAGTGCAGAAATGCATAGCGCTGCCAGCAGGTATTGCCATAGCATCTGTAAGCGATAGGCTTCTGGAAAGGGCAAAGGAGGTTAACCGCGGCTTCTACTTCAACATACCGAGAATGTACAAATATCATCTGAAGAATCAGACAATGGTAACTCCTCCAATACCCCAGATATTTGCTCTCAATGCACAGATGGATTACATACTCAATGAAGAGGGACTGGAAAACAGATTTGCAAGGCATGAAAGAATGGCAAAGATTGTTCAGGAATGGGCGAGGAAGTACTTTGACATATATCCCGAGAAGGGTTATGAATCAAAGACAGTTACATGCATAAAGAATACGAGAGGAATATCTGTTGCCGATTTGAATAAGGAGCTCATGAAGCATTATGTGAGAATATCCAATGGATATGGCAAACTCAAGGAGAAGACATTCAGAATAGCCCACATGGGAGATATGCAGGTTCATGACATATATGGCATACTCGGGCTTATAGAGGAAATCCTGGATTTATGAAAAATGAAATAAGGAAGAGGATACTTGAGAGGAGGAATGCTCTCAGCACATACGAGGTGCTTGAAAAGAGCAACAGAATAATTTCAAAACTTGAGGAGCAGACTGAGTTCAGAGATGCGGATATAATTTCATGCTATATCTCCTTTGACAATGAGGTTTACACCCATGGACTCATAAAAAAATACTGCGGCGTTAAAAAAATTGCAGTTCCATATATAAGGCATGGAGAAATTGCTTTATCCTATGTTCATAACTGGAATGAATTGAGAGCAGGAACATACGGCATACTTGAACCATCTGTAATTGAAGAGGCTGATGAGATGGATATTGAACTTGCCATAGTTCCAGGTGTGGCGTTTGATGAGCATGGAAACAGAATAGGATATGGAAAGGGATATTTTGACCGCCTCCTGAAAAAAATGAAAGCCATAAAGATTGCCCTTGCCTTTGAACTCCAGATTGTGGATGAGATAAAAA
>JAGGXW010000078.1 GCA_021162815.1 Thermoplasmata archaeon
TCGAACCCGGGCATTGAGCTTGGAAGGCTCATATCCTAACCAGCTAGATCACGCCCGCATTCGCATTGTATATTGAAAGATGTTTTAAATCTTTTCCGTTCATGCATCCTCTCAACAACTTTATATTCATTTTTGACATCATATCTCATGAAGAAATTCATTGCAATTGCAGTTGTTGCTATGTTAAGTGTGGCAATAACCCCTTCAATGGGGGTGAATCACCTTCCTCCAAAATTTTCATGGCGCGATGTGGATGGTATAGACTACACAACTCCCGTCAAAGACCAGGAACCATGCCCGAGCTGTGAGGCCTATGCTCTTGTTGCAGCTGTCGAAACTCTCATTCAGTACAAGGTGGGGCATCCATTTGGATGTGATCTTTCAGAAATGCATCTCTTTTTCTGCTCTGGAGGAACATGCAAATGGGGAGTTGATGTGAAAGATGCTGCCCAGTATCTTGTTGAATATGGCACACCCGATGAAGGATGCTGCCCTGACATGCACAGAACCTATGACATGCCATGCAATTTCACATTGCCGGGTTGGGAGAGCAGAGCTGTAAAAATAAAGGAATGGGGATGGGTGGAAAACAATGAGGAGAGCATAAAGGAAGCCCTAATAAAACACGGCCCCCTTGTTGCCTGCATCTCCGTATATGAGGATTTCATGCATTATCATGGTGGCATATACTGCCATAGATGGGGGAAGAGAGTGGGAGGACATCTCATAACCATTGTGGGCTATGACGATGAACAGCAATGCTGGATATGCAAGAACAGCTGGGGAACGGGATGGGGAGAGGAAGGATGGTTCAGAGTGGCTTACGATTCAGATGTTCTGATGAAGAGATGCTATGGTGGAACAGGAGTGCTTTATGTTGATGGCGTGTATGGAAATTTTATGCCCGATGTGCCAAGAGTTTACATAGATGAGCCAAGGAGATACCATACGTATATCCTCAACATGGAATTTCCTTCCCTATTTGATATGGCTTTCTTCCATAATGGCACGCCTCTCGTCATTGGAGGACTGGATATTGAGCTGAGCACAAATAATACGGAGAAAGTTGAATTCTATCTGGATGAAAAACTCATGCATGAGGATGATAGCCCACCATACACCTGGCATGCTGCAGCCAGCTATGGGTTGCATGAAATAAGGGTGATGGCCTATTCTGCCAGCGGCAATGCATCCATGGCGGGAATAGATGCCTTCTTCATATGATAGCTCAAATCTCTCCTGGACTTACAGCAGATGGCTTCTCCCATGCATGCTCAGGGTTCCAGACATTTATGGCAGGGTCTCCGAAATAGCATATATTCTCCGAAACATCCCACCACCATTCCTTGGTGAGATAGCCTATGCCTACATGCTCCATTGATTTTTCATATGCCTCTCCAGCAGTGTAGCCAAGAGCGAGGTAGCGGGCAAACATTTCCACCGCAAAGTTTGCATACCATGATGTGAGCCATGGGTCTATAATCTGGAATATGCTCCCGTGCCTTATGAGGGTGAGATGAAGGTATGTGGAGGAGATGTAACATGATATTCCCGCATTTATTCCGCATGAATGAAGATTTTTCAGTGCTGCATCAATCTCGTAGCCACTCTTTATCTCCGTCTCCACCTGCTGAAGTATGGCAATCACAACACCATCTCCATATCTGCCTCCATGAAAATCCCATCCCAGCCATTTATCCATCACCATCACATCTGGATCTGCTGTTGAGCCAGTCTGGAAAATCTGTGTCTGGATGTTATCAGCTCCCCACCTGAAGAATGCCTGTCTCCATAAACCAAACTCATATCCCCTCCAGGGATTTGGTTCAGTTGTTATCTTCTTATTCTCTATAATTTTCCCTATCACAGGAACATTATTGAAAAGATACAGCATCTTGCTCCAGTTGGCGTCTGGATCCCAGAAGCCAACACCTCCAGAATGCCAGTGGCCTGCGTGCATGCCCTCGAACCACATGATCACGCCCCTATTCAGATTGCTCATGGTGGCTGTGAAATTTGTTGAGAATGCAATGCTGTAGCCCAGCTTTTTGAGATAGAATGGAACAACTTCGGATGTGCTCATATCTGGCCAGTATGCTCCGAGCTTATCGGTTGCACCCTCATCTATTGGATTTGGAGAGGGAGTAACATACGGGGTTATTCCATCCCTTGTTGTGTACATGCATCCCCAGTACTTGCTTGCCTCCTTGTTGAAATTGTGGCAGTATGATACCCATGTGTTTAGCACAGGATATGAAAAGCTCTCCTCCATGCTTGGCTTCACAATCCTCAATCTTGCCGCAAATCCTCTCTCCGATGAACTTCCGTTTATGAGATTAACTTCCCCACCAACGGCAGGATTTTCAAATATGATGGCTGGGTAGAACACGGCTCTTGCAATCTGCATGGATGCATCAACGGGTGTGCCGAGAATTCTTCCAGGATTTGCCTTCCCGACAAATGCCCTGTCCCATCCTATGCCTATGTCAAACTGCCCTGCCACCGTAACTATATTCTCCTTCCCCTCCCTGTCAAAATTGTGCATGGAAAGAAAATCATAAACCTGTTTTGCCATGAGATACATGCATCCCGGAGAGGGAGGCTCTCTCGCAAGAGAATCACGCTTCCAGAAATCGGTAACCCAGGAAACGGAATTGCTTAGCTGTGGATGCTCATCAGTCACAAGCAGAGGAACACCGTGGTGGGCAGCAAGATACGCAGCAGGAGCCACATACATGGCCTTGCTTTTATCTCCGTGTGGAGAGAGCTCTCCAACAAGCCAGTATGTCCATGGGCTTGTGGTGGTAAATACAACATCATTTTTCCCTGTTAGCTCCATTATCTTTGAATATGCATCCTCAATGCTGTAGTATTCAACGCTGCACCCCTCAATGCTGAATTTTTCTGTTCCAATGGCAATTATGTGCTCAACCCCCAGCTCTTCAATGGTGTTTTTGGTTACAGATGGAACGTGATGAGGGGCAATATAAAGCAATGGCACATCAAGAATGGAGGCAAGTATGGCAGCCTGAGAGGCGGATGCAAAGGAATCTGTCTGCTCTCTTCCCTGCTCCTTCCATGAGTAACTTATATGGAAAGCATGTCTTCCATCATCATGCAGGAATATGCAGAGGGAATAATTGCCTGCGCCTGCCTCATCCATTTTTATGGTGAGGTTGCCATTTCCTTTATATGGCTCATATGGTATGCCGTTGGATATGATGAATGCACCGAATGATATATTCTCATCGCATTCAATGCTGATTTCAAAGTCAGTGGCTTTGAATGGAATACTCCCAATGCTTATGAGACTGCCCGAATACATTGTCACATTCACATTGTATGTTCCCTTAACCGTCTTCACCTCGGAGATAATATCTTTTATATCTTCAGTCGGCATGTTTGTTAGCCCTACCTTCCATTTGCCGTGATGGAACACATAGCTGCCTACCTCTTCATGCGTTCCAAACATGGCATTCCAGTTTTCAGATGCATCAACCATTCCAAGCTGCTCATCATAAAGCTGCAAATCTATGTCATGTCCTCTCAGCAATGGATTCCACTCCACTCTGGCATCTATGTAGATATATGGCTCATCAACATCAAAATCTTTATACACGCCGCCTATGCCCTCCGGCTCCGGCAGAGTGAATGCTATTCTTTTCACATTTCCATCAATCTCTCTTGTCATCTCTCCAGAAATGTTGTGTGATGAGAGAAAATCTCCTGCATAGGCAATTATAGCTGAGTTGCTGCTTTTCCAGTGAGAAAGTGCTATTTTCGATGCCATATCATAATAATCTGATGAATTTATGTAGGAATAATACGCATTCCATTCCAGCCTTCCAGCATTTATGCTCTCTATTTCATCCACGCCATTGCAGAATCCCTGCCAGTCCTCCATGAAATATTTAATTCCCTGGCTGTCATTGAGGGAAAGCTCTTCCTTGCTTGAAGGAACGAAGTCATTGTAAAACAGCAGGGGATGAGAGTAAAGCTTTCCATCTTTATAAAAAACGGCAGTGGGTATAGCTGCAAGAAAGGCGTAATCGTCTATGAAGCTGTTCTCATCAAATTTAACAAATGTGACCTTCTTAACAGGCACAACCCTGCTCCAAGATATACCCTCATAGCCACTCTCGCCAGAAGTTCTGCTTACAAAATCACTTCCCACAAATGCTGTGGCAAGCATGGAAAAAACAACTGCTATAACAACAATTCTCTTTGCCATGCAATAATAAGAGGGAAAAAAATAAAAGTTTTGGGCTAATCCATGAGATATTTTTTGGCCAATGATAGCAGAGACGGCTTTGTTATCAACTTTTTAAGGAAAAATGTCATCTTTGCCTGAGTCAGAGAATAAATATCCTCCCCCTCCAGTATGTCCGCGAGCGTCTCAAAATCCTTGTCCTCAAGTTTCTCAAGGAAGGCACGGAGCTTCATCAGTTTCCTTGTCTTCTCCCCGTATTCCTCATCCCATTTCCTTTCATATTCAATGAGAATATCCTCCGAAAGTTCTCCTTTCTTCAGTGCCTTTTCAGCAACCTCAGCAGCCATGACGGATGAGTGCATAGCCCTTGCTATTCCCCCTCCATGAATTGGATTTACCAGCTGGGCTGCATCTCCCACAAGCATCACGCCATCAGCCACCATTCTGGTGAAATGCGCCACAGGCACGCCGCCACCATTTATTTCTATTGGCTGGGCATTTTTGAAGAATTCCTCATGCTCCTCTATGAATTTTTTGAGATAATCATATGCCTTCATTTTAGCTGCCTTTTCGAGTATGCCAAGCCCCACATTGGCTGAAAATGCCTTGGGGAATATCCATGCATAGCCGAGAGGAGCGACATCCCTTCCAAAGAAGAGGTGTATGTATTTTTCATCGGCATTGACACCTGCCATTTCAAACTGAATGCCTGAGTGGTAATCTGTTATTCTGTTAACGGTCTTCAATCCCGCCCATTTTCCAACCTTGCTTTCCACTCCATCCGCTCCAACAACAAGCCTTGTCTTTATTTCCATCTCTCCATCCATGCCTCTAACTCTAACCTTCCATGCTCCGTTCTCCCTCTCCATTCCAATTGCCTGTGTCTTCACCATATACCTTGCCCCTGCCTTTATTGCTTTTGCCGCCAGGTCCTTCTCAAAGACTTTTCTTTCCAGAACATATCCCTCCATCTCGTCTCCTTCCATCACAACTTTTTTGCCTGATGGGGCGTAAAGCATGGCTCCCTTTATCCTTCCCGATATTCCCAGAGGATGTATGTCTATTCCAATGTACTTAAGCCCACGAAGTGTGATACCTTCAGCACATCTCTTTGGAGCGCCTATTTCCTGTCTCTTTTCAACAACAAGGGTTTCAAAACCACGGGATGCCATCTCCTTTGCCATCACACTACCGGCAGGTCCCGCTCCAACAATAAGACAGTCTATCATTTTGATCCCTCCAGAGCCCCCACAGGGCAGAACTTTACACATAAATTACAATCAATGCATGAATCATTTATGGTTATTATTGTTTCCTCCAGCGTCATGGCATTTACAGGGCATATGCCAACGCAACCACCGCAATAAATACATTTATTCCTGTCTACGGCAATCATATTCCAATATAGTCAAGCATTATTTTACTCTTTTGTTAATTCCAAATTCCTCCTTCAGTTTATCAGTATCTCCTCCATTCCTTATTTCCTCTCTTATCCTTTCCATGAGCCTGTTCATGTATCTCAGATTATGTATTGTTGCCAGGCGCAAGGCAAGCTGCTCTTTCTCCCTAAAAAGATAGCTTAAATGCTCCAGAGAATAGTTCCTGCATGTATAGCAGTCACATGCCTTATCTATAACATCTCCTTTGATGCCGTGCCTTTTAAGATTTATTTTTCCTTTTGAGGTGTAGATGGTTCCATGTCTTGCATTTCTTGTGGGGAAGGCACTGTCAAATATATCAATTCCATTTTTAACGGCATTAATTATATCCTGAGGAGAACCAACACCCATGAGATGCCTTGGCTTATCTTCTGGAAGGAGAGATGTGCTTACCTCCACCATCCTGTGCATCATCTCTTTGGGCTCTCCTATGCTGAGTCCTCCTACAGCATAGCCTGAAAAATTCATCTCTGCCATTTCCAGAGCGCATTTTTTCCTTAACTCCTCATCCACTCCTCCCTGAGCAATGGCGAAAACACCCTCCCCCTGGCTTCTCCTTGCCCACTCGATGGTCCTCTTAACAGACTTGATAACCCTCTTCCTGCCATATGGATATTTAGGACAATCATCGAGCATGTATGCAAAATCGCTTCCCATACTCTTCTGTATCTCTATGCTCCTTTCTGGAGTGAATATCTCTCTGCTTCCATCAGGCATGGTGAATACAACACCTTCATCTGTAACCTTTGCAGGAAAATTCTTTATTGATTGAAATCCTCCGCTATCTGTGAGGATAATGCCCTTCCACTTCATGAAATCATGTATTCCGTGCTTTATTACCATCGGAAATGCCCTCATGTAAAGATGGAGGGCATTTGCTATTACGATTCTGCTCCCTGCATCCCATGCTTCCTCTGGGAGTAAAGTTCTCACAACACCTTTTGTTGCCACAGGAACAAAAACAGGAGTTTCAACACTGATTCCATGTGCGTTAATCACACCGTATCTTGCATTCCCATCAACATATTCTAATTTGAACATTTGAATATTATCATGGCATCTCCAAAGCTCAGGAATCTGTAATCTCTTTCCAACGCTTCCTCATATGCTTTCATTATCCTGTCCCTTCCAGCAAAGGCAGATACCATCAGCAGTGGAGACGACTTGGGCATGTGGAAATTGGTTATCATTATATCCACAGGAGACTGAAATTTGTAGCCGGGATATATAAAAATGTCTGTATAACCATCTGATGGAAAGACTGCGCCATCCTTTGATGCACTTTCAAGGGCTCTCATGACGGTTGTACCCACAGCTATAACCCTCTTACCAGAATTTATTTTTTCTGCCGCCTCCTGGCTTATGTAGTAGTATTCCTTTTCCATCCTGTGTGTTGAGATGTCCCTCACCGGCATGAAGGTGGCAAGACCAACATGAAGTGTTATGAATGCAATATCAGCCTTTTTCCTTATTTTTTCAAGCAGTTCCTCCGTCAAATGAAGGCCTGCCGTGGGGGCTGCAATGGAGCCTTTCTCCCTTGCATATACAGTTTGATAATGCTCATCTCTTTCCACTTCCTTTTTTATGTAGGGTGGTGTTGGCATCTTTCCAAGCCTTTCCCATTCCTCAAGTGTTATGGGAAGCTTAACAAGACATCTTCCTCCATCTTTTGATATTACCTCCCCTTCATACTCCCCAACATAAAATTTTGTTCCTTCCTTAACTTTTCCTCCGATGAGACATTCATAATACTCTCCCTTCTGTGAAATCAAAAGAAGTTCTATTTTCCCTCCAGTAAATTTTCTTCCATATATCCTCGCCTTTATCACCTTGCTGTCATTTAGCACGAGGACATCTCCTTCATGTATATAATCAAGAATATCTGAAAATATTCTGTGCTCAATTCCATCACATTTTAGGATAAGAAGCTTGCATTTATCTCTCGGCATCACAGGCTCCTGAGCAATTCTTTCCTTTGGCAGATGGTAATCAAATTCTTCCAGCATTTACTTCTTCTTAAGGAATGGAAGTCCCTTCTCGTTTATTCTAACCTCATATCCCTCCGGCAGAGGAGATGGAATCGCCCCTTCAACTTTCTCCTTCTTACTGAAGAAGTATATGCGCTGCTTTCTGTTTCCCCTCAAAAGAACTTCTTTGGTATAGAGGGTGTAATCTCCATGCCTGTACGGGTCTTCCTCAACCGAATCCCATTCTGGCAATTCCTCCTCTATCTCAATTTCACCGGGTTCAATATCCCCCGGTTCAAGAATCTCAATCTCCTCAAACTTCTCTTCCTCCTCCTCTTCTTTAGCATCAAAAACCTTAACAACAGGCTTTAACTCCTCTATCTCCCTGTTCTCCTCAGCAATAATCTTGCCATCCTCATACCTCCATTTAGGAACCACCATTTCAGATACAACAGTTCTGTTTATCCTGGCACATATTGTACAGAAATACTTTCTCTCATCCTCTGGAATGATATTTTCGCAAATTGAACATGGAAGATAATCAAGCACCTGTCGCAAATGCTGCATTTCCATCTCATTCATTTGAAGTATAATGTTTGCAACCTTAAAAAATGTTTTGTTTATGCAGTGGAAAAGAAAGCAAAGAAAATCTTTAATAAAAATTACAGCATTCTAATTGCATGCTGATAAAGGGAAAGGTAATAAAGTATGGAGATGACATAAATACAGATGTCATATACCCTGGAAGATATCTTGACATAATAGATGCGGAGGAGATGGCAAAACACGCCATGGAGGATTTGGATGCACGCTTTCACGAAAAGGTCAAAAACGCCAATATAATTGTTGCCGGCAAAAATTTTGGCTGCGGCTCCTCCAGGGAGCAGGCAGCAACCTGCTTAAAATATGCGGGCATAGATGCCATAATTGCCAAATCATTTGCGAGAATATTTTTCAGAAATGCAATAAATCAGGGTATGCTGGTTATAGAGAGTGCTGAAGCTGACAGGATAGATGATGGAGATGAGATTGAGATAGATGCAGAGAAGGGTGTTATAAGGAATATCACAAAGGGAGAGAAAATAATTATAAAACCCATTCCCGAATTCCTTATGGAGATAGTTAAAGCCGGAGGACTTGTGGAGTATGTGAGGAGGAGAATATGAAGTATAAAATAGCCTTACTACCAGGAGATGGAATAGGAAAGGATGTTATGGACGCTGCCCAGATTCTGCTGAATGCAATAGACATAGATGCGGAATATATATACGGAGATATAGGATGGGAATTCTGGAAGAAAGAAGGGAATCCCCTGCCAGAGAGAACAATTGAAATGCTTAAAGAAACGGATTGCGCTCTGTTTGGAGCGATTACATCAAAGCCAAAGGATGAGGCACAGAAAGAATTGCCAGATTATTTAAAAGGAAAGGTGGAGTATTTCAGCCCCATTGTGAGGCTTAGACAGCTCTTTGATTTATATGCAAATGTTCGTCCCTGCAAGGCATACAAGGGAAATCCCCTGAATTACAGGGATGACATTGACCTTGTCATATTCAGAGAAAACACTGAAGGACTTTATTCTGGCGTTGAATTCCATCCAGTGCCAGATGAGGTGAGGCAAGCGCTGGAAAAGCATCATACGAAGATGGAGAGATTCAAGGATATCCCCTCAGATGAAATGGCAATTTCATTGAGAATATTCACCAGAAGAGGATGCAGAAGGATAGTGAAAAAGGCATTTGAGTATGCGAAGGAGTATGGAAGAAAGAGCGTAACAATCGTGGAAAAACCAAATGTGATAAGGGAAACATCAGGCATGATGATAAGAGAAGCAAGGGAGATTTCCTCTCACTATAAGGAAATAGAGTACGGGGAGGCAAATGTGGATGCAATGGCAATGTGGTTGATTAAAAATCCTCAAAAATATGATGTTCTCGTCGCTTCAAACATGTTTGGGGACATAATCTCTGACCTGGCTGCACAGCTCGTTGGTGGCCTGGGATTTGCTTACAGCGGCAATATAGGAGATAACTACGCAGTTTTTGAACCCACCCATGGCTCAGCACCAAAATATGCTGGAAAGTATGTTGTGAATCCAACTGCCATGCTGCTATCAGTAAAAATGATGCTTGAATGGCTTGGCGAGAAAAAGATGGCAGAGAATGTGGAAAATGCAATAGCAAAGACCATAGAAGAAGGCAGGATAAGAACATACGACATGGGAGGAAACTCAAGCACCCTTGAATTTGCAGAAGAAGTTGTAAGAAATCTGGAATAAAAAAAGAAGGGAGAGAGATCAGATGGTTATACTATCGCTTGTCTCCTTATTTGCGCTGCTGTCATAAATATAGCCACTCTTCTCCACATTGTCCACTGTGAAGGTAAATGTTCCGTGGGTTGACCATATCCAGTCAGAGTAGAGAGTTATCTTTCCATTTGAATCAGTTGTTCCCGAATCACTATCAGTTGTAAGACCACTCCAGTGGCCTGAAACTGTGGCTCCCTCAACAGGATTTCCATTGGCGTCGTACACTGTAACTGTTGCATAAGCTCTGACTATTAAACCCCAGTATGCATACTGGGTATCCATCACTATGCTCTCCACATGCATTTTTGGCTGCGGCGGCTGCTCCGTTATTGTGGCGTATGTCGTATCTGTGCTTGAGGCGCCATCATCATCCTTTACTGTTAGTGTTACAGTATAATTTCCAGCAGATGAGTAAGCATGTGTTACAACCTTTCCTGTTGCTGTGCTTCCATCTCCGAAGTCCCAGGTGTATGTTAGCGTGTCTGCTGTACCGGGATCATAGCTGTTGCCTGCATCAAATGTTATTTCCTCGTTCACGCTCCCGCTGTATGGACCGCCTGCATCTGCCACAGGTGGGACATTGTTTATGGTTGCTGTGCATGTATCCGTGCTTGTGGCTCCGGCATTATCCTTTACAGTAAGCGTGACAGTATAAACACCATTATCAGCATATGTGTGGGTAACAACTTTACCTGTTGCTGTGCTTCCATCTCCGAAGTCCCATGTATAGCTGACTATGCTTCCATCCGGGTCATAACTGTTACTGGCATCAAATGTTATTTCCTGGCCCTCATCTCCTGTCTTGTCATCTCCGGCATCTGCCACAGGAGGCTGATTCTCTCCTCCGTTGCCCTGAGCTGCCTGCACGGCAGCATATGCATTTATCAAGCCATAGCCATAATATTCATCCCATCCAGGAGAACCAAGGTCGATGGCAGTTGTTTCGAGAATGTTTCTTATCTCATCAGGAGAATGCACACCAAGGGAATAGAGCAATGCTGCCACCGCACTCACGTGAGGAGTTGCCATTGATGTTCCCTGATAGAAGTAATATCCCCACTCTATGCTTCCCCACCATGATTTCTGGAATGTCTGCTGGAGTATGCCGTCTCCATAACCATCCCCATTCTGGTCAACATCTGTATTTCCACCAGGAGCTACAACATCAAGGCTTGCTCCATAGTTGGAGTATGGGGCTCTGGTCTTATCATACTGTGTTGCTCCCACCGCTATAACATAATCATCATAGGCGGCAGGATATGATATTCCTTCCTGTCCATCATTTCCAGCAGCAGCTATGACCGTGACACCATGATTGTATGCATAAGCAACAGCATCTCTCAATGCATCGCTACCAGAGCTGCCACCAAGGCTCATACTTATTATATTTGCTCCATGGTCAACTGCATAATATATTCCATCAACTATGTCCGCATATGTTCCGTATCCATTTGCATCCAGCACCTTGACAGGCATGAGATATGCATTGAATGCTATGCCAGCAACGCCTTCATCATTATTTGTGCTCTGGGCAAGAGTGCCAGCAACATGTGTTCCGTGCCCATTATCATCTGTCGGGTCATCATCATCATTAACAAAATCATATCCCTGCACAAATTTTGTGTTCTGCAGGTCTGTTCCAACCCTTATGCCCGTATCAATCTCGGCTATGACAACGCCATCTCCTGTTGCAATATCCCATGTTGGCTCCATGTCTATGCCTCCTTCATCTGTTCCATGGAAGTTCCACTGATAGCTGTAATACGGGTCATTTGGAACCATGAATGCTTTGGCTATGTAATTTGGCTCTGCATATTCAACAAGAGGATTGTTTTCAAGTTCCTTCAAAATATTCTGCATATCATCTTTATTCACCTTCAGTCTGAGCATGGTTCCGTGATGCATGGTCTGCATCTTTCCATATTTTGCAAGAACCACATTCTCTGCATACAGCATGTCCGCTTTATTTCTGAATTTTATAACAATCTCATCCGTGTACTTGCTGTCATCAAGCTCCTTGATATCCTTCATTTCAAAAACCTTTGGATGTATCACATGTTTGGCGTATCCATGCTCATATCCAGAAAATCCCCCTGGCAGGGCGCCTGCGAAGGCAGGTACCACAACCAGACCCACCAAAATTGCGGCAACCAGTTTTCTCATGTTTAGGTACCTCCGACTAATAATAAAAAAAATTTTTATAATGTTAATGGAAAGCAAAATTGTTCTGATAAAGCAAAAATAAAAAATATGTTGCACTTCTGCAAGATTTTATACATCATGGCAAAAGTTTGCAGAATGAAGAGAAGAGAAATGATTTAACATGCAGGTTCATAATTTGCTTGAGAGTTGCTAAAACAAGCATAAGTCTTATAAAAGAGTTGTCTATACTCACATCCAATGAGAAGAAAAAAGACCAACCCCCAGCTCATAAAAACAATAAGATACCTGTATGAGGCAGCGGATAGATACAACGCTGGAGTGTGGAAGGCTGTGGCAAAAAAGCTGGAGAAACCTTACAGAAACTGGGCTGAAATTAATGTGGGAAAGATAACAAAGCATCTGAAGGAGGGAGAGATTGCAGTTGTTCCTGGAAAGGTTCTTGGAATGGGGGATGCAGGCAAAATAGAGGTTGCAGCCTGGAAGTTTTCAAAATCAGCAAAGGAAAAGATAGAGAAGGCTGGGGGAAAATGTTATAGTCTGTTTGAGATTGTTGAAAAGAATCCTGAAGGAATTAAGGTTCGTATATTGGGTGGTTAAATATGGCAGTTATAGATGCAACAGATGCTCCAATAGGCAGGCTGGCAACAAGAATAGCCAAAAGGCTGCTTGAAGGAGAGGAAATACATGTGGTGAATGCTGAGAAGGCAATAATAACAGGGAATATGGAAGAGATAAGAGAGAGATATTTGAGAAAGAGGAGGATTGGAGGAACAAAGAGGAAGGGACCATACTTCCCGAAAATGCCTCACATGATTCTCAAGAGGACTGTGAGGGGTATGCTGCCATACCAGCAGCCAAGAGGGAGAAAAGCATATAAAAGGCTGAAGGTTTACATTGGCGTTCCTGATGAATTTAAGGAAAGCAAGATTGAAAAGATTGAATATAGAAAATCAACAAATTATATAACCTTAAAAGAATTGTCTGAGTATCTGGGTGTAAAATGGTAGAAGTAGCAATTGGTTCCGGGAAAAGGAAAAGCGCCATTGCAAGGGCGTATGTGAAGAAGGGCAGGGGAGTTGTGAGAATAAACAAGCTCAACATAGAGACATATCCAGAGTATATCAGAGAGATAATGATAGAGCCCCTCAAAATAGCGGAGAAATACAGCAACAAGGTGAACATAGAGGTGAATGCGGAAGGTGGAGGACCAATCAGCCAGGCGGAGGCAATAAGAACAGCCATAGCCAATGCTTTGGTTAATTTTGCGGGAGATGATGAACTCAAGAAGATGTTCATGGAATATGACAGAACAATGATTGTAAGTGATATAAGGAGGAAAGAACCAAAGAAACAGCTTGGAAGAGGAGCAAGGAAGAAAAGACAGAAATCATACAGGTGAGGAAAATGATAGTGCCCATAAGATGCTTCACATGCGGAAAGGTTTTAGGCTCCATTTTCGAGGAGTACAAAAAGAGAGTGTATATTGACGGAGAGGATCCAAAAAAAGTGCTGGACGAACTTGGAGTGAAGAGATACTGCTGCAGGAGGACAATAATCTCACATCCCGTATTTGTTAAAGATGGAGAGGTAAAGGAACTTATAGACGAGGCAGCGCAGTACGAATAATAAACTTTAATTTGCATGTCAATATAACATTATGAATAGGCTCATTGCTTTAGTTCTGGCAATAACAGTAATTTTTCCATCTGTGGCAATAGTCAGCAATTATGAAGGCTCTTCCACATTTTCCTTCTCTTTCCAGAGAAATGCATATATAAAGGCAGGAGAGGGTTTTTACATACACTTCAATGAAAGCAGTGGAATAGAATTCAGCCATGCCAACTTCAATTTAACATCTATGGAAAGAAAAGCTGTGGCAAGGGCTCCTGAATGGATTCGCCTCCGCCTTGCAAAGCAGTTTGAGTTGATTGATGGGAATGAATATGCAAGACTCATCTTAAATGCTCCCTGGTTTATGACAGATGAGATTGCCTTCAGTGTTGCCACATGCCCCACCAATGCAATGCCATCCCCACAGCTTCTATATGATAATGCCTATTATATATACGAAAATGCAAAGTACATTGATTATGCTAAGCTAATTGAGCTTCCCAATGGCTCAACAACAATAGAATACAGAATGATTGAGAATGGAAGCGTATTTAACATTACAGCTCCATTAAGCATATATTACTGGTATGTTGTGCATCCACGAATAACATTTGAGGATGCCTCATACATATATGGAAGATTCTGGAGGGATTATCTCTTCAATCACAATGATATAGGCTATCCCCTCCTTAAAGAAAAACTCCATGGCATAAAATATCTATGGGATGGATGCTCATATCACCCCCCCGCCCACAGAACATGGAAGTGGAGCATGGAAAATCATCCAACAGCTGTGGAGGCTGTAAATTACTGGGTTGGAAAAACAGTAAATCAATATGCCACAGGAGACAGGCCAGGCCAGCCAAACACAATTGCCCATGAGCACAATGGTTTTTGCGGAGAAATTCAGCAGATAAGCGCCGCTGCCCAGAGAGCTGCTCTGATACCAAGCGTGGGAATAAATGATATGGGCGAGGACCATGTATGGCGGGAGTTCTGGGCGGGCGGCTGGCAGGAGTGCGATAACTGGTGGGCTGATGGAGGAGGGAGTGTAGCAAATTATGGAGAGTACAGATACGGATGGCATAAAATAATGTCAGCCCTGTTTGCATGGAAGGGAGATAGCAGCATATATGATGTCACTCCCAAGTATATTCATGAGGAAGATAGAGGAAAGGTTGTTGTGAAGGTTGTTGATTTGCTTGGCAGACCTGTTGATGGAGCAAGGGTTCTTGTCCTTGGAAGCTGGAAGGCAAATAATTTTAAGAATAAATTGTGGGATAAATCGGTTGGGAGAATATGGTCAATTTTGCCTGAGAGGATAAAGGAGAAATGGAAGGATGATTATGATAGAATAAGGCAGTTTTACAGAGATTATGTGCCGGGCATTGTTCCCTGGATATGGCCCAGCATATGGAATTACACGGATATGAATGGAGAAGCATCTTTCAATCTGGGATACGGGCATTCATATCTCTTCCTGATAAACAAGGATGAAGTTTTTTACTATGGACCCTTCACCATGGGAAAAAGCAATGGAATGAAGTATTACATTACCCTCCTCCCAAAAACAAGATATGCGAAAATAAGATTCATCCTGCCAGATGGAAGAAACATTATGCATGAGCCCTCTGTGGTGAGTGGAGATGGAAAGTATGCATTTTCCTTATCCTTCAATGCAAAGGCACTGCAGCATCAGAGAAATCCATGGGACTGGGTGTACGGAATGAGTGAAACAGGGGCAAATGTGCATGTTATGGTAATGGACGAGGAAAATTTCGAGAGGTATAGAAATGGAGAGAGCTTTGTTTGCATGAATTATGCAAATGGAGACAATGGAAACATAAAATTCAATGCCACAGACTGCTACATTGTCTTCAAAAATGATGGCAAGAGAAGCGATGTATCCATATCAATTAAAATGAAGATAGAAGGCAAAGGAGATTTCATAAATATTGACATGCCATCATCAGATGCATTGAATGAGCCAGTAATGAATGCAGGCGTCATAAAACTCCACGGCTTTTCCTCAGGAGAAGGAATTGTGAAAATAGAGAATAAAACATGGAATGTATATGGAAATTTCACCCTGGAATATGAACTCTCTCCTGGAAGATACACTGTGCATGCTGAGTGCGGAGAAATGAAAAAAGACTACATCATTGATGTGGAAGATATTTCTCCACCTAGCATCGTGATTGAAAAGCCATACAATGGAGAGCTCATAGATGGAAATAGTATGGAAATAAAGGGAAGAATTGAGGATAATACAGGCATAAAAGAAGCTTATGCATATCTGAATGGAGAGAAAATACCTCTCGAAGAAGATTTTGATAAATTTGTTGAACTGTCTGCAGGAGATTACAATCTCTCCATATACGCCATGGACGATTATGGCAACAAAGCATTCAAAAATATCAGCATAACCGTTGGAGGGGCAAATGAAAAGCCTGCTATCGGAAAGGTGTACCATACTCCATCAAATCCTAACAGCAGTAGCAATGTTGTCATATATGCACTTGTAAATAAGACATTTTACGACATAAAGAATGTTACAGCAGTGATGAATGGAAAGGAAATCAAAATGTGGAGATATTCATATCCATATCAGCCCCGTCACAATGAGGATGCACTGAAAAATGAAAGCAACACACCCAGATATGGAGTAGAGTTATCACAGCTTAAGCCTGGAAAATACACATTCTACATAAAGGCCATTGATACAGCAGGAAACATTGCAATTTCAGAGGAAAAGGAGTTCACGGTAAGCTAAATCCACCAAAGGAGATTATTTCTTATCCCATCTAAAATTTTTTAAAAAATTAGAATAGGGCAGAATATTGGCAATCTTCCTTTCAATCCTTTCTTCCCAGCATCATTTATAAGAGCGTCATACAGTAATTTTTCTATATTTGCAGCAGTGAAAATATGCTCTCTATTGGTTCTTTTAAACATCAAATAATAGCCAACAAATGAAATGAAAAATAAGAAAATTATCACCCCAATTACAGCTATGAAAGTAAAAATCACCATTGATGATGTTATTTTTGTACTGTGTCATTATTATTCCAGTAAATGAAAGCAGAATAGCTGTAACCAGTACGCTGGGTAAAAACCTGTATCTTTTGAACACCCACCATCCTACTCTCCTCTGTTGCCACCCTATAAAATTCAATCAGCAGTTGCTTCAATTCATCTTTCTCCATGGAATTCAATGTATTAACATATATCCAGATAAAATCTTGTTTTGTCATGTCAAACAAATCTACAAAATTTTTTTATATTCCTTTTATATCATATCTTGCCGGCGTAGCTCAGTTGGCTGGAGCACCCGGCTGTTAACCGGGCGGTCGCCGGTTCGAATCCGGCCGCCGGCGCTCCGGCAACTTTTATTTTTTATTTTTGTGAAACACTGGAGCGATTTTATTACCTTCCTCTCAATCTGCTGCAGAATGCAAAAAATATTATAAGTTGCTTGATATTTCCTTTCATGCTGAATGCCGCTGGAAGGGAAATACCCAAGGAGATTGCGGGGAGAAGGTTAAAACCTTTTAAGGGTGCATTTGCCACAAGGCCAAAGAAAAGGCTCTATGGACCTCCAATGAAATCTTTTTATCCGGGAGATAACAAACTGCTTGAGTCTGTAAAGGAGGCGATAAAGAAGACGGAGCTAACAGACGGGATGACCATTTCATTCCACCATCATCTCAGGAATGGAGACGCAATAGTCAATATGATTGTTGATGAGATAGCAAAACAGGGAATAAAGGATATAAAACTTGCAGCCACCGCTCTTTTCCCTGTTCATGAAAAGCTGCTTGAACATATCAAGAATGGAGTCATAACAAGAATAGAGGGTAGCCTGAATGGTCCGCTTGGAGAATATGTGACATACAATGGCCTTGAGGAACCCGTTATTTTGAGAAGTCATGGAGGAAGGGCAAGGGCTGTTAGAGCTGGAGAGCTCCACATAGATGTTGCATTCATCGGAGCCTCAATGGCAGATGACTATGGAAATGCAAATGGAATGTTCGGAAAATCTGCTTTCGGTGCCATGGGATTTGCCTACGCAGATTCAATGCATGCAGATAAGGTTGTCATAGTAACAGATAACCTCCAGCCGTATCCCGTAACCCCAATTTCAATTTCCTCAACTCTCGTTGATTATGTCCTTCCTGTTGAGTCAATAGGAGATCCCTCCGGCATACAAACCGGCACAATGAGAATAACCAGAAGCCCCGCAAGGCTGAATATAGCCAAAAATGTTGTTAAATTCCTGGCAAAGGCAAAGATTCTTAAAGATGGTTTCTCATTTCAGGCTGGAGCGGGTGGAACAAGCCTTGCCGTAACAAAATTTCTGCATGAGTATATGAAGAAGAATGGTATAGTTGGGGACTTTGTCATGGGAGGAGTCACTGGCTATGTCGTGGACATGCTGGAGCAGGGCACAACAAAGAAAATCCTTGATGGACAGGATTTTGACTTGAGAGCAGTTGAATCGATAGGAAGAAATCCGAATCATGTTGAAGTCTCGCACATAGAATTTGGAGATCCTCACAGCGGAGGATGCGTGGTACACAGGCAAACGGCATGTTTCCTCGGAGCGACGGAATTTGATTTGAATTTCAATGTGAATGTGAACACCCATTCGGATGGGCTTCTCCTCCATGGAATAGGAGGGCATCAGGATGCGGCGGCTGGCAGCTTTGTCACCATAGTTGTTGCTCCATTGCTGAGAGGAAGAATACCTGTTATAAGAAAAGAAGTCACAACCATATCAACACCCGGAGAGACGGTGGATGTGATAGTTACGGATAAGGGGATAGCAATAAATCCGAGGAGAGAGGATTTGATAGAGGCAATAAAGGGCAAGATGGAAATTGTTGATATAGAGGAGCTTTACAAGAAGGCAAAAAGCCTTGTTGGAGAACCAAAGCAGCCTGATTTTGAAGATGATATCGTCGCCATCGTAGAGTATAGGGATGGCACCACCCTTGATGTTGTTAGGAGGTTGAAAAAATGAGTATGGCTGAAGAGATAATATCAAAGCATGCAGGTCAGAAGGTGGAGGCAGGGGATATAGTTGAAGCAAATGTGGACAAGGTAATGAGCCATGATAATGCTGCCCTTGTCATAAAAAAGTTCAAGGAAATAGGAGGTAAACTCTGGGATGCGGATAAAATAGTTATAATACTTGATCATAGAGTGCCTGCCAACAATATAAAGACTGCTGAAGCCCACAAAAGCATAAGGGAATTTGTGAAGGAGCATGGCATAAAAAATTTTTATGACATAAATAGAGGAATATGCCATCAGGTCATGATTGAGGAAGGGCATGCAAAACATGGAATGCTCATAGTTGGTACTGATAGCCATACAACAAGTTATGGAGCAGTTGGAGCATTTTCAACGGGCATAGGTGCAACTGAGATGGCATCAGTATGGACAACTGGCAAGATATGGCTTAAAGTGCCTGAGAGTTATAAAATAACGGTCAATGGAAAGCTACCATATATGGTATTTGCCAAGGATGTAATTCTCCACATAATAGGGGAGATGAAGGCTGATGGAGCAAACTACAAGGCATGTGAATTTTATGGAATGGTGGAGAATTTACCACTGGCAGATAAAATAACCATATCAAACATGAGTATGGAGATGGGAGCCAAGGCAGCAATGTTTGGAGGAGATGGAAAAGGATATTATGAGAAGGAATTCGAATTTGATGTGAGTAATATATCCCCAAAAATTGCAGCCCCTCATTCTGTTGATAATGTGAAGGATGTGGAAGAGGTGGAGGGAATAGAGGTAAATCAGGCAGTGCTTGGCTCGTGCACAAATGGAAGAATTGAGGATTTGAGGATAGCCGCAAAAATATTGAAAGGCAGAAAAATATCAAAATGGACAAGAATGCTTGTTTTTCCAGCTTCCATGAATGTTTACAGACAGGCTTTAGATGAGGGTTTGATAAAGATATTTGTGGATGCAGGCGCAGTTGTGATGAATCCCGGCTGTGGATGCTGTCTTGGAGCACATCAGGGCATTCTTGCTTCTGGAGAGAGAGCAATATCCTCCACAAACAGAAATTTCAGAGGGAGGATGGGTTCAAAGGAAAGTGAAGTGTATCTTGCCTCTCCTGCCACCGTAGCAGCAAGCGCTATCGAAGGAGCGATAACTGACCCGAGAAAATATTAGAACATGAGTTTGAAAACTATGTAGGTTATTGCAGTCATTATTGTCCCGTGTCTCAATCCAGCCATAACCTTTCCTTCTGAAAGGGCGCCTGCAACAAGCCCATTTCCTATTGCCTGGGATATGGCAGTGATAACATATATGAACTTGTATTCTTCAAGACTTGCTCCTCCAAATGATATACCTCCAACACCACCTCCAGCAGCCTTACCAGCCTCTATCAATTTTGGCAGAAACATGCCTGAAAGAACAGCCATCACGGCAAGAAAAACAAAGAAGGCAACATATATGATCATGAGATACATTTTCATCTCCGTTCTCCTTTCCGCCTGAAGTATCTTTATCTCTCTCACATTCTTGGCTGCTGCCTCTATAACATCCGCTATCTTTCCTCCCGCCTCCGACGCCTTCACCACCATGGCTGTGGTTCTTATGACGAGGGGGGTGTTTATCCTCTCTCCAAATCTTCTCAATGCTTCGCTGAATGGCAATCCCCATGAAATCTGCACCGCCATCTTCTTTATTTCAGGTGTGAGGTAGCCATAATCACCTCTGGCCGCACTCTCCACAGCCTTCGACATTGTCATTCCTGCCTTTCTTGACTCTGCAAGGTCTCTCAGGAATTCGGGAAATCTCTGCTCCATGAGGTCAATCTTTCTAAGGCGAGCATATTCATAGAATCCATATGGGCCAATGGCGGAGAGAATTGCAAAAATTGCAAAATCCATTGAATTTTCTGGAGAGAGTTTTATGGGCCCTATTGCTGTTAGCATCTTAAATTGAGTGAGTACTGCAAGAATGACAAACATGACGGCAATTATGGCTGATGCAGAGAGAATGAGTATCTTATAAAGAGTTGAAACATCATACTTTTCCTTGAATTTTGTTGCCGCTTCGGGCATGAGGAAAAGAATGTAGATTACCATCACCACAAGCAGCCCAATGGAAGCAAATATCATGGCGTACTGCCATGGCAGTGTGCTGAGCCTCACATTTTGGGGCATACCGATTATTGCTATCACATTGGCAAAAATGAATATGAGAATGAATGCAACTATGGTGGCATAGATTATATTCCTTCTGAATACAATTTCCTCTCTTACAGCTCTCCCCCTCTCATAAATTCCAATTATCGAGCTAACAGGAGATGGCATCTCTCCTCCAGAGATGAGAGAGGACATCCAGAATATGAGGGCAAGATTGAGAAGGAACAGAGGATCAGCCATCTTGAGTATTATTGGAGCTGTCCCAGGAGGAAGATGATATAAATCAAGCTGTGAACCTATGACGCCGAGAGCAAATATAACTGCAAAGATGAACAGAATGTAGTAGGATTTATTCTTCTCCGCTGATGGATTGGAAAAAACGGTGTACATCATAAAGAAGAGGACAACACCTATAAGCACATCTATCAATGCTCTGGGTATCGGTAAATCAAAGAATACAATGAAGAGATTAAGGAGAGTGGTAAATATTATGAATATGAAAGCCAGGAGGGATGCAAGATAAAATTTCCATTCCTTCTCGAGCAATTCTGCTGAAACAAAAACGAGCATATCCTCTTTTATCTTCCTCTGAATGAAGGCAAATATTGCAAAAATAACTATTGAGGATGCTATAACAACGTTTGAAAGCATGTAACTTCCGTTTAGCCTTAAAACAACAGAGGCAGCAATGAAAAAGAATATGAGAATGAATGCAATCCATGTTATTCTCTTTCCTATCATATCACACCTCCGGTGCCATCGAACTTATGACAAATGTAAATCCAAGATTGGAAAGAGGCAACACCACCAAGGCAATGAGATAGAGCATCATTGTGCTTCCTGCTCCACCACCAACCAGGCTCATGACAGAGAGCATAACAATCAGGAAAAGAGGACCTGCCACCACCACAGTGACATAGCTCTCAGCAAGCACACCAAGCGTTTCCAGAAATTCCTTCTGCAATCTTCTGTTCTCCCTCATATATTCATCTGCCTTGGCCATGAAGTAATTCTTAAGGTTACCTCCAGAGGTGATGGTTGTAATGGCTCCCTGCAGAAATTCCTGAAATCTTATGGAAGGAGTCCTTGCAACGGCATTTCTCAAAGCGGTTATAATATCAATGTTGAATATGGCCATATCCCTGTAAATCCATGCCGCTTCTTTACTCACCTCTCCGTAAACCTTCTGCTCTGCAAGATTCTTGAATATGATGGCCGGAGTAACACCAGCTGTTGCCATGGCGGCAATGAAATTCAATGCATATGGAAGTTTGTTTTCAATATCCTTCTTCCTGGAGCTGACCTTGCTCTCAGGTATCATCAGTGTAATGAAATATGCAAGAGCTGCCAAAAGAATGGGAGACGGTATTATAATGGCAAGAAGCTTTAAAGGAAGAACTATACCAAGGGCGGGAAGAAGCGTAGCATATACAAATATCAAAATAATTCCCGCCACCGCCCCCATGAGGGCATTCATCCAGGCAAATGCGATATAAGCTTCTGGTCTTACTTCAATAAATGCCTTCTGCAAACTAACCTTAATGTACTCAATTTGAGATGACTTCTTCGCAAGATTGCCAAAAATCTTATACGCTATGCTCTGATATTTTGTTAGCATTTTCTTCCCTTATTCTTTCCATAATTTTTTCAGGATCCTTATAATATGCAGCTATAACATTACCAACATCAACATAATGCTTTATTCCCTTCTCATGCATCCATCGAAGCACTTCCACCCTTCTATTAAACTCTTCATTTAACTCCCTATCAGTCCAGTTTCTGTGCTCTGCTATCTCATCCATAACATGTCCCTTGCCATAATACTCAAATGAATCCTTTCTCGGATTCCACTTAAACACCTGATTTGTAAGTATGTCATCTGTTGTTGGATCTATGCCAACAATCTCAACAATTTCCTTTACCCTCCTCACTCTCTTTCTTCCAATTCTCATGAGCCCCTGGATAACAACAATATTAAGAGCCTGAAGCTGGATTCTCGGTATGTTGATAGGATCTCCTTCAAGTCTGTGAACGACAGAGAATACAGAGTCAGCATGCATTGTTGAATACACAGTATGGCCTGTAGCCATAGCCTGGAATAAAACCACAGCCTCCTCACCTCTTATCTCTCCCACTATGATATATTCGGGCCTCTGCCTCAATGCTGCTTTCAGCAATTCAAACATTCCAACCTTGCTTTCCTCTGCCTCCGCAGTTGTTTCTCTTGTAACAGAAGCAATCCAGTTAGGATGGGGAAGATTTATCTCTCTTGTATCCTCAATTGAAACTATTTTCATCTGAGGAGGAATGAAAAGGCTCAGAGCATTGAGCGTGGTGGTCTTACCCGATGCTGTACCTCCTGCAATGACAGCAGATGCACCATGCTCTATCGCCATCCAGAAATACGCAGCAATTTCTGGTGAGAAGGTGTTATACTCTATGAGATGGGTTGGAGTTAAAGGCTCTTCCCTGAATCTTCTTATTGTGAAATTCGAACCCATGGCAGATACTTCCCTCGCCAGACTCGCCTGCAATCTAGAGCCATCGGGCATTGTTGCATCAAGCAAAGGCCTTGCTATGGATATATGTCTCCCGCATTTCTGAGCGAGTTGTATAACAAATGAGTCAAGCTCATTATCATCCTGAAAAACTATATTTGTTTTCACTGACTCATAATTTCTGTGATATATGAACAATGGCACGCCCGCGCCATCACATGAAATATCCTCTATCATGGGGTCTCTCATGAGAACGTCTATCTTGCCATATCCCAGAAAATCTCTTATAATGTAGTACATTATCTTTTCTCTGGAGAGATCTCCTATGGAAATGGAATAATCTTTCAATATTCTATCAACATTTTTTCTTAAATATTCCCTTGCTTCCTCCTCTGTAAACTCTGTCATCTCTATATCCATGGTTTTTATCAGCGTTTCTTTTATGAATTCAAAAATTTTCCTTTCCTCCATGGATAATTTTGGCTCAAGTACCTCATACAAATACTCATGGGTGTCATTATCATACAGGATTCTCACATATGAATAAGGCTTCGTTACAGGATGAACCTCAACAACTTCAACACTCTCTTTCGAGGGAGGAGATAAATCAACCATTTCCTCTCTTTCAGCAATTTCCTCGATTTCTTCTCCTCTTCTTATCTTCAATATGCTTTCTCTTGCCTTGAACTTTTCTTCCATCTGCTGTATGTTCTTTAGCTCCTCAATGATTTTTTTCTGTGCCATGGCTATCTCATCAACACCATGCTTCTTTATCAAAAAGCCAGCTCTTCTCCTCTCTTCCTTCACTTCCTCCCTGAGCAACTTTTTCATTCAATTTATTAAATTTTTTTGGTATTTATATCTTTATATTAATTATAAACAATTTGATAGAAAATCGCTATCAATCTTTTTCCACAGTTTCATAAATGTTGCAAAAGCTTTATATACTCTGCCCATTATCGGCCATAGGCAAAGGCCTATAGATTATAGGGGACAGGATAACGCAACTCTTTTTTGCCTCCGTCCTGTCCCCTGCCTCCCCCTACTTTTTCCATCAGGAATATTTTTAAAATTGTTTGCTTTACATTCTTGAGGGCGCGTGGCCTAGCCAGGATATGGCGCTGGCCTTCTAAGCCAGTGATCGCGGGTTCGAATCCCGCCGCGCCCGCGCGGGCTCGTGGTCTAGGGGTTATGACGCCTGCCTCACACGCAGGAGGTCGGGAGTTCGAATCTCCCCGAGCCCACTTTTAAACAAACATTTTTATATTGGCTCTAATTGTGGAAAAATGAAAAAGTTGGTATTTGCGCTGGCATCTGTGGCTATTCTGTTACTCACAGGATGCGTTACAGAAGGAAAAACCGTTATTATGAATATGGATGAACTTGGCGAGGATATAGAGGAGAATATGGATAACTCCTCCGCAACATATTATCAGGGTTTCAAGAGTCTTAACAAAGGAGATATTTTAATAATAAAAGATGAAATTTCATCAATTACCTACAGACAAGATTACAATGCAACAATAATTCATTTTGCCTCCAACAACAGCAGCAGCCTGGTTTTTGAAGGGGATTTAACTGGAAAATTTGATAATGGAGACAATGTGAGAATTAAGCTGCATATCATAGAAGACAAATACAACATAACATACCAGGGAAGGGAATGGAGCATAGATTTGGAGATGTATAAGGAAGGCTGGGACACAAGCAGGCATACAATAAAAATGCTTCCATCTGATGTGATATCAGAAGCATAATCTACAAGGTTTTTAAACTGCAGTGCATTTTTAGGATAATGATAATTGCGGAACTTGCAATATTCCCTACATCGGAAGGCGTTTCGGTCAGCAAATATGTGAAAAAGGCCCTTGAGGCGATAAAAAGCACGGGACTGCATTATGAAACTGGAGCAATGTCAACTGTTATAGAGGCAGAGAGTATGGAAGAGATATTTGATGCTGTTAAAAGAGCATATGATGCCATCGTTTCCATGGGGGCAAGAAGAATTCACATTGACCTCCGCATTGACCACAGACTTGATAAAGATGCAACCATAGAGAGCAAGAAGAGGGCAGTAAAATGAATGAGATATGGGTGGAGAAGTACAGGCCAGAAAAACTGGATGATGTCATAGGGCAGAAGCATATTGTGGAAAGTCTTAAAGCATATGTCAAAAGCGGGAATATACCCCACATGCTATTTGCGGGTCCTGCCGGAGTGGGAAAAACAACCTGTGCCATAGCTCTCGCAAAGGAATTCTATGGCGAGACATGGAGGAATAATTTTGCAGAGTTGAATGCAAGTGATGAGAGAGGACTTGATATTGTGAGGGGAAGAATAAAGGATTTTGCCAGAACAGCACCCATTGGAGGTGCGCCATTCAAAATAATATTTCTGGATGAGGCAGATTCACTCACTCCAGATGCTCAGGCTGCGTTGAGGAGAACGATGGAAAGATACAGTGCAACATGCAGGTTCATCCTTTCATGCAATTACAGCAGCAAAATAATAGAGCCAATCCAGAGCAGGTGCGTTGTCTTCAGGTTCTCGCCCATTGAAGAAGAGGATATGGAAAACTACATAAAAAAGATTGCAAAACAGGAGGGGTTGAAGATAAGCGAGGAGGGAATAAAATCCATAATATATATTGCAAGAGGAGATATGAGAAAGGCAATAAACATACTCCAGATGGCAGCAAGCATATCGAAAGAGATAGATGATGAAATCATATACAAAATGGCGGCCTCCCTGCGCCCGGAGATGGCAAAGGAACTTATTGAAACGGCATTGAATGGAGATTTTCTTGCGGCGAGAAAAATGCTGGATGATATGATGATAGAGTATGGTTTATCCGGAGAGGATGTAATAAAAGGGCTTCATAATGTTATTGTGGATATGAGCCTGCCTGAAATGGAGAAGGCGAGAATAATAGACAAAATGGGAGAGATTGAATTCAGGATTGTGGAAGGAAGCAATGAAAGAATACAGCTTGAAGCGCTGATAGCATATCTCTCTGCTCTGAATCCAAAAGCGTAATTTTAATAAGTCATTCCATGTTGCATGGAGTGTGAATAAATTAGCAATCTTGCTACTCGTCTCTTCGCTCATACTCCTTAACGGATGCGTAGAGTTAAATGAAATGGAGCAGAAGGCAAAGCAATTTTTATCTCCGCCTGAAAAATTCATATGGCTGAATAAAATAAATCAGTCAACTGACTTTGGATTGCTGGACATGATAAATAAGGATATGGCAAAGGTGGATGAATACCCCCTTATCATTCATAACTCAACAAAATATCTTCGCATCCACATACATGCCTCCTTTTCCAAACCACTGGGAAGTATAAATGTCACGGTGGTAAGTCCGTCAAAGAACGAGAGCAGGAAGTACTCCACTCTTGGAAAATCATACGAATATGACGACTACTTTTATTATGACACGCCAGAACCTGGCAACTGGAAAATAGTGATTAAGGTATCCGGTATAGGAAGTTACAAGATTCTTGCAAGGGCGTATCAACCTTCATAAAGCCGCCGTGGCTCAGCTGGTAGAGCGGGTGACTCGTAATCACCAGGTCGCGGGTTCGAATCCCGCCGGCGGCTTTCAATGCATGGGTTTAAAAGCCCCAACCGATTTACACAGTCATAAATAGCGGGGTTAAGGATGAGAAAGTTCATAACCCAAGCAGAAGATATGAATATGCCCTGAAACACCTTTTTAAATCCTCCATTGTTGATGAAAATAAAGGGCATATTGAAAAATTTGCTAAATCATGTTTGGTTGAAGGGAATAGGAAGGCTTAGGGTTGTGAAATACATTTACACACTCATAAAAGTGGCTGAAATTCTGGATAAAGATTTTATGAAAGCAAACAAAGAGGATATTGAGCAAGTTGTTTATGAAATTGAATCCCGTGATTTTTCAGAATGGACAAAGCATGATTATAGTGCAATCATAAAGAAGTTTTATAAGTGGCTAAAAGGAAATGGAGAGGAATATCCTCCAGAAGTAAAATGGATAAAGGCAAAAAGAAATGGGAAGAATCATAAGCTTCCAGAGGAATTGATAACATTGGATGAGGTAAAAGCATTGGTGGAAGCTGCTGAAAATCCAAGAGATAAAGCCATGTTTTTAACACTATATGAATCTGGAGCGAGAGTTGGAGAGCTTTTGAATATGAAAATAAAGCATGTTCAATTTGATAAATACGGAGCTTTGATTATGCTAAATGGTAAAACAGGAATGAGGAGGATACGCCTCATAGCAAGCGTTCCAGCTATTTCAGCTTGGCTGAATGCACATCCATTTAGGAAAGATCCAAATGCATGGCTTTGGTGTTCTCTTGCTACAAATTATTATGGAAAAAGGTTATCCTATGCATTATTTGACCGGATACTAAAACAAACTGTAAAGAAGGCAGGCATCAAGAAAAAGGTTCATCCCCATCTATTTCGCCATAGCAGAGCCACAGAACTGGCCAAGCATTTAACAGAAGCCCAACTTTGCCAGGTCATGGGATGGGTTCAGGGAAGCAAGCAGGCTGCAACTTATGTTCATTTGAGCCAGAGAGATACAGATAAGGCAATATTGAGCATGTATGGATTGCTTGAAAAGGAAGAAAAGGAGAAAGGAAGACTTGTAGCAATAAAATGTCCGAGATGCGGACATGACAATTATCCTGGGGCCAGATTCTGTTATTATTGTGGTATGGCTTTGGATGTGAAAGCAGCTATGGAAGCTGAGGAAAGAGATAAGCAGCTTGGAGCAAGCTTAGAGCAGGCGCTGAGCCATCCAGTTGTACAGGCAAAAATAATGAAAGCATTGGAAGAAGCATTGAAGGAGATAAAGATAGAAAAATGATCTTTATTTTTGAGAAAGAATATCTTCGTATTTTTCTGGAAGCGAAGGTGGTGGAAAAATAGTTGCCCAATAATCAAGTTGAACTAAAAATTCATGCCACATATCAAAAAATTCTTGTCCAAACTCCTCTAAAAAAACTGCCTGTAAAATGTCTATCCATCCATCCATTGACCAAATATTTCGTAGAAAATAATTGTTTGAAAATATGTTATTTGGTGTTTTCCAGTACTTTTGAAAATGGAGCTTTTCTGTAATGCTTTCAATTTTTACTAAATTATTTTTTCTGTCAAAATCAACTATAATATCGTTAATATTTTCAAATTTAGATGCAACTTCAGACATAACCTTATGAACACTATAACTCTGAAAATCGTCTTCTTTACCTTTATGAGAACCCAATGTTTCTATAAAAGTTACATAA
>JAGGXW010000001.1 GCA_021162815.1 Thermoplasmata archaeon
GTGATTGGATGGTATGGATTGACAAACACAACAGCATCATGGCTGATTGACAACATAACTGATGCAAGCATGGTTGTGGACTGGAATGCAAGCTCACAGAGATTTGGAGATGGATATTTCCATGGGCAGGAACATGATTACAGTGTAAAGGTGGGAGATGGAGTCTTCATCTACATTGATTCATCCTCACCTGTGCAATGGAGACATTAACTCTTTTCCATTTTTTATTTTTAGTTATTCTATCTCTATGAAACATTTCTCATTTCCCAAGCATTTTGCATCTCTTACCACTACATCTCCCTCAAAATTGGATGCTATGCCCTTGATAAAATGAATACATTTTGGAAAGAGTATCTTGTCCTTTATACCAACGCTTTCTGCGCCCTCCTCAAATATGCATTTTTTAATTACTGAAACACCATTTTTCTCCATGCTGCATTCCATTCCCATGTTTTTCAAAGCAAAATATATTGTTTTTTTCATGCTCTCCCTGCTATTATCGAATGAATACCCCTCCATAACCATCTTCCCAACATTTTTACCCATTTCATACAGAAAACGGGATAGAACCATGTCAGATATTTCCCATTCGCTCTTTCTGATGAATATTTTTCCTATAATTGAGTTGGTGAGCATACCAAACGCTTTTGAGAATGCAGCTGTAGAGCCCATCAGAAATGCCCCTCCCGTTTTTTCCATGTACTCCAGCCTGTAATTGCATGGAAGATTCAATAATCCTGTTTCGTCTATATCAACATCAAACCATTTCTTTGGTATTCTCACCGTGGAGTATATTCTATCGATGTTTTTCATTCCTGGCTTTCTTTTTCCGTTTTCTATCTCCTTAACCATTTTTATTATGACGGGATTAACATGCATGGCTATACCCGCTTCAGCCGCCTTCTTTTCAATATATCCATTAAAGTAATCTATCTCTGTTTTCCTCCCTTTCTCAATATCCTGAAGCATTGTGGACTTCAGCATGGAATGCTTTGTTGCAGCCTTCATTATAATTGCCGCAACCCTTCTGAAATCATTTATATCATCTATTCTGAAAAAGGTGTAGTCAATGCCTTCCAAGCTTGCAGGCTTTATATCAAGATATGAAATAACACGATAAAATTCATTTGCAAGAGAAGCCATAAGAGGAAGTATTTTTTTATCCCTTGCAAACTCGCCAAGCAGTCTGCCTGTTATAGCCCCTATAGGAGCGATAACGGAATTTATGGCAAGCTTTATCCAGAGATAACCCAGAATGTTATCTGTTATTTCAACAGGGGCAACGCTTTCAAGCATTTCCTTTACCATCTCCACTTCCTTACCGATTTTGCCATCAAGTCTGCCAATTATGAAATTCCCTTCAGATGTGAATTCAAGTTTTCCGGGAGCAACATTGGTTGCACTCCATCCTATAACACACCCTATTGTTCTCTTAACCCCAACAAATTCAGCTATTTTCTCCTCATTTATGCTGTTCTGAAGGGATACAACAATGCCCTTTTTTGAGAGATGCTTAACAACTTTTTTCATCACATCCTCTGTGTACTGACTTTTCACAGCAAGCATGACAACATCATATTTCCCAACCATCCTTCTCACTGCTTTAACCCTTATAATCTTTCTCTCTCCCATACCATCTATCACAAGTCCATCTTTTTTTATTCTATCAATGTGCTCTTTATCAACATCATACAGTGTAACATCATAACCCTTGGAAGCCATCAAGGCTCCTGTTATACCTCCTATAGCTCCAGCACCAACGACAAGAATACGCATGAGATAAATCCTTTTTAAATAGATAATGCTTTCTATTAGCATGAACATTCTTGTGACTGGAGGGAGTGGATTCATTGGAAAGTATATTGTGAGGGAATTGATGAAACATGGCCACGATGTGTGGATCCTCAGCAGAAAAAAAATTGAAAGCAATGAATATGAATCTATCCAGGGAGATATAACAGATTTTGAGAGTGTGAGAAAAGCTGTAAGAGGAATGGATGCAGTATTTCACAACGCAGCTTACGCTGCAGACTGGGGAAAGAAGGAAATCATCTACAGAACAAATGTGGGCGGAAGCGAGAATGTTGCAAGGGCGGCAATGGATGAAGGAATAGAGAGGCTCATATACACAAGCTCTGCAGGCGTCTATGGCTTTCCCGATAGCATGAAAAAAATAGATGAGGAAAGTCCCAAACACCCCCTGAATGTCTATCAGAAATCAAAATTGATGGCAGAACAGCTCCTTTTCAAAACCCCTCTTCATGTATCCGCCGTCCGCCCGCCGCTCGTCTTCGGCGCAGGAGGGCATGCCGTTAGAGTGCTGTTATCCTCCATGGAAGAAGGAAAACTGGCATATATTGGAGATGGAAATAATTTTGTCTCAATTGTTCATCCCGAAGATGTTGCCAGATGCCTTTATCTTGCATTCAGAAAGGATGATGAGGGAAGAGCTTTCAATGTTGTAAGTGATGTGGTGAGATTAAAAGATTTTTTTGATAAACTGTCATCCCTTATGAAAATTGATGCAAAAATGAAGCGCATACCATATCCTGTTGCTTACATGGCAGGTATTTTAAACGAATTCATGTCCGAGATAAGGAATAAAGAACCAAAAATAACAAGATTCAGGGTCAAGACGTTTGCCACAAACAGAATAATAAGTGATGAGAGAGCCAGGAAAATACTGGGGTATGTTCCAAAATACAGCATGAAGGAAATAGCGGAAGATATGGTAGCATGGTATAAAACTCAATCATAACCCCACATATCTATGGTGAGATGCCATCTCTCATATATTCTTTCCTTATCTCTCTTGCCTATCTTATATTTATTTGGAATATAATTCTTCTGCTGCTGTATGTAGTCAATAAAGCGATGTTTTGATTTCTCAAAGCCCGGGAGGGAAAGATGATTGTACATATCCTCGAGATATTTCAGAGGAGCTTTTATGAAATCCTCATATCTTATTTCATAGTAATTTCTCTCATCAATCAGGTCCTTTTCTCTGAAAAACTTATCATACATGGCCTCGTAGAAATAAAATATATTCTCCTCTATTTCCTTCATATCATAATTCTGCAGTGCAAAAAGTTTCATTATGCCCTGATATAATCTAACTGTGGAGAAGAATACCTTGTATGGGTTTCTGTAAATGTGTATGAATTTGGCATCCGGATACAGATCAAGAAGTTGTTTTATTCTCGCCGTGTTTGGTGGATTCTTTAGAAGGATTCTTCTCTTTCCTGTAACATATGCAACCTTTTTCAGGAAGTAGGAATAAACCTCCTTCCATTTATTTTCATATCTTTTATCCTTGAAAAGAACGTATCTGTCAAAATACATGTGCATGTTATACGGGAAATACCATCCATGGTAGAATGAATGGGGAGAAAGATTTGCAAGCGCATATTCCTCTTCATATGGGTAATCTACGTTCATTTTAACATCGTCCATGGGCCTTGTTTCTGGCAGGCTGGCAATAAGCAGCTTTTTAAGAAATTCCTTCATAAATATTATGTTTCCTGGCACCATGGTATGAAATGTGGAAACATATCCCATGCTAACGTCATTCCCAATTAAATAATGCAGATATGTGGTACCACTCCTGAAATGACCTATTATAAAAACTGGTTCAATATCCATATTTTCAAATTTTTTATCATATTTCCTTTCAATTATTCTTGGAATGGATGTGAGTGTGGTAAGAAATGTAATATATGCAGCTCTGGAGAAATATCTTGGACTTATTCTGAATCCATTTTCTGCAAGTAACATGAGCCAGCTTGTTAATGAGCCTCCTGCAAGAGGATTTTTGTCAATTATAAAGAACTCTTCTTTTCCCATGCAAGTTCTGGATTTGGAAAGGATATAAAAATTATTTTTAAAGTCCGTTAAAACTAAAATATAAAGGTGTTAAATTCCAATTTAATACATATAAAAAATTTTTAAAAAAAAGTTATAAATGATTGAAGAATGTAGGATGGAATAAAGCCTCCCTTCTTTTTATTTTTGTTCTTCTGTATTAAAAAGCAAAATATGCAGGGGGTGGGATTCGAACCCACGAAGGTCTTCACCACAGGATTTCTCATCGAACCCTTTGTTAGGTGAGATCTTAAGTCCTGCGCCGTTGGCCTGGCTTGGCTACCCCTGCCCAATGTAAAAGGAATTTATGTTTATAAAAATTTAGAGTTATGATATTTGTTTTTGAAAGATGTGCTGCTGTGAATTAAAAATAGCTTATGGCCTATAATTCATAATTGTTTTATATTGAATTGTGTTATCTGATGGTGTTTAAAGAGGAGATTGACGAGATTGACAGAAAGATAATAAATGCACTTCAGCTTAATCCAGATATATCTCAAAACGAGCTGGCGAAAGTTGTCAATCTTTCACAACCCTCTGTGAGTGCGAGAATAAAAAAGTTAAGAAAGAATGGCATACTATCGGCAAATTTTGGAATAGATATTAAAAAGGCAGGATTACATGTAGCAAAGATAGAAGTGGATGATGTGGACATAGACAAATTCAAATCATGTCCCTATGTGCTGAGCATACTCTCCACCAACAACGGACATATAATATTTGTTACTGGAGAGGACTATTCCAGCATGGAACATTTCGTTAAGAAAAACTTTGGAGACGTGGAAATGAAGATAATTATAGATGTTTTTCCTCATCTCATCATGCCGGTGAAAATGGAAAAAAATGGGTGTAAAATGAACTGCAGGGAATGTCCTTACTATCTTACAGGCCAGTGTCTGGGCTGTCCATTTTTTGAAGAATACAAAGGAAAGCTGTGGTGAAGCAGATAAAATTTAATACGGATGCTTCATTTACATGCAAAATGATTCCAAGAGGAGCTTATGACTGGGAGAATACGGTATTCTCTCCTGATGGCAGATTGTTTCAGGTGGAGTATGCGAGAGAGGCAGTTAAGAGAGGTACAACAACAGTTGGCATAAAATTCAAAAATGGTGTTGCCCTTATTGTTGATAAGAGAATAA
>JAGGXW010000042.1 GCA_021162815.1 Thermoplasmata archaeon
GAATAAAAAAGTAAATTTTTTATTTTCATTTATTTCCATCTTCTGGAGAGGATAGGATGAAAAAGAAATTGGAAAGAATATAATGAGGAGCTGGTAAGAATAGGGAAGATGCTTTATTGAACTTTAAAATCACTGCTTCTTTTTTTGATAATTTTACCAGAAGAAGCTTTGTTCAATTATTCAACACAACACTACCCCACACTCCCGCACTCATCCCCATTGTCCATAGCTCATTTTATCTTTTTTAAGTTCCTCTTCTGATACAGGTAACGAAGGTTTACCATCATTTTCTCCTATTATTTTCCAAAATGAAAGTCTGGATTCATTTAGTTTATCTTTTTCTTTCTTCAATTTTTCTATTTTATTTTTTAATTTACTTATTTTACTTTTGCATTCTTTAATCTTCTCTTGTTTTTGTTGGACCAGTTTATTTAGTTCTTCATACAATTTTTCATAACCTTTCCGTGATTCTATTCCCTGCAAACCTTCTTGAATGTTTTCGACCATACTTTGTGCTTTAGTCTCTGTTATCTCCAATTCTTTGATCTCATCGCTCATCCTCTTTATATCATTTTCTAATTTTTCAATCTCATCCACTATTTTTTTATACACCTTCCGTATCAATTCGATATCGTTTTCCTCCCCCATCAACAATAAATCTTATTTATTATATAAATTTGGCTTTTATCGCATTCAACGCTACAAAAAATTTCTATCAATTTATCACATCAGAAGATGAGGAAAAAAGATATGAACATCTCCGTTATTTTTATCATGGGAGATTACTCCATAAAGCCTTTCTCGAAGGAGAGGAGGAACATAGAACTTCTGCTTTCTGAAACGGAGAGGAAGCATGTTATCCATGCCCTCATCACTGTCGATGTGACTGATGCAAGAGAGAGGATAAGAAAAATGAAAAGCAGGGGAAAGGATATTTCATTTACTGCATGGATAATAAAATGCTTTGCGGAGGTTATGAAAGAATACAGAGAATTCAATGCCCTGCGGCATGGAAAGAGGAAACTTGTCTTTTTTGATGATGTCGATGTTGCTCTGCCTGTGGAAAAGGATATTGAGGATGAAAAGACAACCATGGCATACATACTCAGGCAGGCTGGTAAGAAGGATATTTTCGAACTAACAGAGGAAATAAGGAAGGCGCAGGGCGAAAGGCTGAGCAAAGAGGAGCAACTCATAGGGAAAAAAGGCTGGATGGAAAAATTTGCCATAGTGGCGCCATACTTCATAAAAAAGTTGTTGCTTATAATAGCCGGAAGGAATGCATTCATGAGAAAAAAATACATGGGAACAACTGTAGTAACATCAGTGGGAATGATAGGAAATTTTTCAGGATGGCTTCTCACACTTGGAGGACATTCCACAACTCAGCTTGGAGTTGGAGGAATAGAGAAGAAGGTGGTAATGAAAGATGGAAAGGCGGAGGAAAGAGAATTTCTTCACCTGAATATCAGCATTGACCATGATGTGGTGGATGGTGCACCACTGGCGAGATTTGCATCAAAACTGGCGGAGCTGATGGAAAATGGAACCGGCTTGGAGATATGATGTTCCAATAACAGATACACATTTCGGAAAATTTATATATAATTCCCTATAAATAAAATATCATGTCAATCAGACAAAATGATTCATTTTATTTTAACCACGAAAGTCAGGATTATTTCAAAAAAATTTTTGAATCAGCTCCAATAGGGATTATTATTCTAGAGGGAACAAAAATAAAGATGGCAAACACTAAATTTGCCCAGCTTACAGGGTATGATATAAAAAGGCTGCAGAAGAAGGACTTCATATCATTTCTACCACAGCATGAGGATAAAGAGTGCGCAAAAACAATTTTAGATGGACTTAAAGAGGATGAAGAAGCGGAATGTGAATGCACAATAGAAGGGAAGAAGGGAAAGTATTTTGTCAGGATAAAGGCAAAGAGAATTGGAAATATAACGGTGATGAATATCGTTGACATAAGCGAGATAAGGAAACTTATGGATTCCTCCATACAGGGTGTTCTCATTTATCAGGATGACAAAATAGTTTATGCAAATGAACGGATGGAAAGGATAACAGGTTACAGTAAGGAAGAGCTCCTCAACATGAAACCCTGGGAAATTATCGCTGAAGAATATCTGCCAAAGTTGAAAGAAATTGCAAAATTAAGGCAAAAAGGAAAGATAAAAGAAACAAAAGTATATGAAATAAAAATAAGAAGGAAGGATGGAAAAATAAAATGGGTCTTTATTTCCTCCACAACCACAAATTATAGAGATAAACCAGCAGGGCTTGTTACAATGATGGACATATCAGATATTAAAACCATGATGGATATAATCTCTGAAAGAGAAATTCTGGTCCAGAAAATTTTTGATAATGCATCTGAGGGAATTTTCATAGAGAAAGTTGAGGAAGATAAAATAAAGATAATAGATGTAAATGATGCAGCATGCAGAATGCTGGGCTACAAAAAAGAAGAGCTAATAGGCATGGATGTAAGCAATATAATTTATCCCGGCGATAAAGATGTTCCAAAAAAAATGCTGGAGATGCTTGAAAAATATGGGAGCAAGGGAAGCATAAGATTTGAAGGAAGAAATATCAGAAAAAATGGAAAGATAATTGATCTTGAAATATCTGCATCCTGGATAAATATTGAGGGAGAGAAATATATCATGGTGATTGCAAGAGATATAACAGAAAAGAAAATTGCTGAGGAAAAGCTGGCAGAGAGCGAGGCAATATTCAGAGCTGTAGCAGAAAGCTCTCCAAATGGCATATTCATAGCCATAGGAGATGAGATAACTTTCATAAATAGAGCATTTGAGAAGATAACGGGATATAACCTTGAAGAAATAAAGAAGAGAGGAATGCCATACATATATGGATATGGTGATAAAACTGAAATAAAGATAAAGAGTAAGGATGGAAAAATAAAATGGGTTATATTTTCCATAAAGGATTTAAACGTAAAAGATAAGAGAATAAGAGTGGGCATACTCACTGATGTTACGGATATAAGGATGGTGTATGAAACAAAGAGAAAGTTTATTGAAGACACTTCGCATTACTTTTTTAACCCCATTGCAATAGCCAAAGGCTATCTGGAGCTGGCAATGGAGAAGAGAGATGGGGAAAGGGATAAAATGCTTAACAAGGTTAAGGAAGCAATAGAAAGGATAGAGAGTGTGGTTAGAAATATAGTGGAGAAGGGTGAGATACATGAGTAAAAAAATACTGCTCATTGTTGAAGATGAAGAGGACATGCAGGAACTTATGAAACTTTACATACAGAAGGCCAATCTGGATATTGAGATAAAGCAGGCATTTGATGGGACGGAAGGAGTTAAAATATACAGGGAACTCATGAAAGAAGGCAAAAAACCTGATCTTGTAATCATGGATTTAAAGCTTCCCGTCATGGATGGTGTGCAGGCAACAAAGGAGATAATGAAGATGGATCCAGATGCAAACATATATGGCTTCACCGCATATTTCGACACAGACATGTCCAGAGAACTTGAAAGAGCAGGGGCAAAGAAAATAATTCCAAGGCACGAGGGATTCACAAAATTTGTTGATGAAATCAAAAAGTTTTTTGGATACCAATGAAAATTCTCATAGTTGGCTCTGGAGCAGCAGGCGCCACCGCCGCCCAGTTTGCAAGAAAATTTGACAGAAAGGCGGAGATAACCATTTTTGATGAAGAGGGTTATGGAGAGTATTCAAAATGCGCTCTTCCGATGGTTATATTGGGAGAGAAGGAATGGAATGAAATAGTGGAGTTTTCCCCTGAGTGGTTTAAAAAGGCCGGGATAAATTATGTTAATGGAAGAGTGGATGAGGTAGATTTCTCATCTCATATTGCAATTTCTGATGGAAAAGAATATGAATATGATAAGCTCATAATAGCAACTGGAGCAAAGGCTGCAATACCATTCAAGGCAGCAGGCCACCATGTGCTAAGAACCATGGAAGATGCATTGAGGATAAGGGAAGCTGCAAAGAAGGCAAATAATGCCATAGTGATAGGTGCAGGTCTTATAGGGCTGGAAGCAGCTGAAGCACTGCATAAGATGGGGATTAAAGTAAAGGTGCTGGAGTACATGCCTCAAATTCTTCCATCAATGCTTGACAGGGATATGGCGGATTATGTGGAGAAAAACATTGATGTGGAGGTGAGAACAGGAGTTAGAGTCAAAGCTGTGGAGGATGGAATCGTTGAGGCAGATGATGATTACAGTGCTGATATGATTATAGTAGCCACTGGAAACAGGGCCTCAAGCCACATCTGCCCTGTATGCAAAATAAATAAGGGCATAGTTGTGGATGAGAGATGCATGGCTTATGAGGATACCTATGCCATAGGAGATTGCAGCGAGGTTATAGATTTCTTTGGTAACAGCGTTGTTGTGGGGCTCGGAAGCATAGCCGTGAAACAGGGAATTGTTGCAGGAATAAATGCAGCTGGAGGAGATGAGAAACTGCTCCCTCCTGTATGGGCAAAGACAACAAAGATATTTGGCATGGAAATAGCCTCTGTTGGCATGCTTGAAGGCATATCCGCAAAGTACAATGGAAGTACATTGCCAGAGTACATGGACGGAAGTAAACTTGTTGTGAAATTATTTGGAGACGGGAATCAAATAACCGGGGCAGAGATTGCTGGAGATGGCGCAGCACTCCACATAAATAAGCTCATACTTTCAATATACAAAGGAATGAGTGCAAAGGAACTTGCCTCCATGGAAACTGCTTATGCCCCCGTTGTTGCTCCAGCCATAGATGCCATAACAATAGCTGCTCAGTTGCTTGACAGGAAGATGAGAAGATGAAGGAGATATTTGATGGAGTTTATAAGAGAGGAAATCAAATATACACCATGAATGCAGTGCCCGGAAGAAGAGTTTATGGAGAAAGGATTTTAAAAGAAGGAGGAAAGGAATTCCGTTCATGGAATCCCTACAGGAGCAAGATGGCAGCAGCCATACTGAAAGGATTGAAGAACATGCCGGTGAAAAGAAACTCTGTTATTCTATATCTGGGCGTCGCCAACGGAACAACAGCAAGTCATTTTTCCGATATTGCAACAGATGGCATGATATATGGGATAGAAATATCCTTCAAGGCAATGAGAGATTTTGTGGAGATATGCAGGGAAAGAAAAAATCTCATTCCAGTAATGGCCGATGCAAATAAAACATGGATGTATGAGGAGATCGTCGAGGAAATAGATTTAATATACCAGGACATAGCCCAGAGAAACCAGATTGAGATTTTCCTTAAAAATATGAAAAAATTTGAGGCAGAACATGGAGTTATTATGGTTAAGGCAAGGAGCATAGACATATCAATGAAGCCCGATAAAATATTCAGCATTGTAAAAAAGGAGATAGGAAAGGAATATGAAATAAAGGAGGCAATAAAACTCTCTCCCTATGCAAAGGACCATATTGCAATTTTCATATAAAATAAATAGATGGTCTGCTTTAATCTGTGATGACTGCCACTCTAACAAATCTTCTGATTCCTCTCGGCATACTTCCTGCCATTGTATCCATATACATAATGGTGGGTGGATACGATGGAAGATTCAGGGAAAAGCTCGTTCTCTTTTCCTTCATCGGTGGCATGGCTCTCGGCCTGCTTCTCTACATTCTGACAGCTTACTCATTCCCATCTCCCTACATTGATGAAATAATATTATATTCCCTAATATACACATTCACAGAATTTCTTGAAAAACTTGCATTCCTGAAACTAAAATTTTTCAATGATAATGGCCTGCCAATATATGGCGGAAGCATAGGGGCGGGCATGGCGGCGATTTTCGCCCCTGTTTTCATTAAGGAACTTGATTTTTCCTTAGCAGCCATAATGTTTGCCATTGTTCCCATAGCCATAGTATTCATATCAACTTCAACAGGCATTATGGTTGGGGCAGGAATAAAAAGAGAGAGGAAATACTTTCTATATTCCTTCATGATATCCCTCCTGGCCTGGATATTTCTTATTATATCAATGTATGATATTCGCTTCTTTTTCCTTCCTATGATAATGGCAATAGCAACATACTATCTCTCCTTAAAGAGAGTTCTTCCGTTGTCAATGCTGAAAAGAGCAGAGTTAAGAAAAATGTTGTAAAAATTTATATATAAACAGAGAATAACTCTTTAGATGGACAAGAAAAATGTTTCAATGGTGATTATGGTAATATCATTGCTGTATTTTATATGGCTGGTGGTAGTGGCAGCCAATGAAACAATGCTTCATCTCAATTTGTATTTTGGATTAAAGGAATGGAGTATAATAGGTATAGCCCTCTATATAATATTTCTGGCAATAGAAGGAGCCATATATCTTTCAGAACCAAAAGAAGAGGGAAAGGAAATAAAGCTTATCAGCCCCGCCATAAAAAAGATTGTTTGTAGCAACTGCAAGACAGTATTCACAATAAGAGACACTGGAGTTAGACCGTTAAAATACACCTGTCCAAACTGTGGAATGGAGGGGGTTATAAGAGGAAAGAGTGTCAAGGGGAGATCAATAGTAATAGAGTGTGATGAATGCGGGGAGAGATTTGAAATATTTGATACTGGAGAAAGGCCGTTGCATTACGAATGTCCATTCTGCCACCATAAGGGAGTGATTGAGTAATGATAGCAAGAGTAGAGATCAGTCTGAAGAAGGGAATTGCCGATCCGGAAGGAAAGAATATAACCAAATCCCTTCACCTTCTACACTTTGACGAAGTTGTATCTGCAAGAGTGATAAAAACCATAGAGATAGAGATGAATACGGATGATAGGGAGAAGGCATTGGAAAGGCTTGACGAGATGTGCAGAAGGCTGCTCGCAAATCCCGTAATAAATGATTATAAAATTGAGATAGTTGGATGAGCATGATTGAACATCTGCTGAAGAAGGATGGCTATGTTTACAGAATTGACCTTTTTTCTGCAAGTGATGAGGAGTTAATGGAAATAAGCAGAAAAATGGGACTTGCTTTAAATCTGTATGAAATGAAAAAAATAAGAGATTATTTTAAAAAACAGGGAAGACTTCCAACAGATGTTGAGGTTCAATCTCTCGCACACGCATGGAGTGAACACTGCTGCTACAAATCATCAAAACCATTGCTTAGAAAATACCTTTACAGAATAGGAAAGGAGAAAGTTATTGCAAGGGAAGATGCAGGAGTTATAGAATTTGATGATGAACATTACTATGTTGCCGCCCTTGAAAGCCATAATCATCCATCTGCCATAGAGCCTTATGGAGGAGCTGCAACAGGTGTTGGAGGAATAATAAGAGATGTGCTCTGCATGGGGGCAGAGCCTCTTGCATTGATAGATCCTTTATTCTTTGGGGAACTTGATATAAGCTCAGATTCCATTCCAGCTGGAGTGAAACATCCCAGGTACCTGTTTAAAAGAGTGGTTGATGGAATTCGTGATTATGGGAATAGAGTGGGCATACCAACGATTGCTGGAAATGTTTACTTCCATCCTGGCTATACGGGAAACTGCCTTGTGAATGTGGGATGCATTGGAATAGTAAGAAAGGACAAAATGGTGAGGAGCAGGGTAAAAAGTGCTGGTGAGATGCTCATATACGCAGGAGGCAAAACTGGCAGGGATGGAATACATGGCGTAACATTCGCCTCTGAAGAGCTTAGAGAGGAGTCAGAAGAGGAATCCATAACAGCTGTGCAGCTTGGCGATCCAATAACAAAGGAGCCCCTCATCCATGCTGTGCTTGAATGCAATGAGAAAGGTTATATAGAAGGCATGAAGGATATGGGAGGCGGCGGACTATCCTGCGTCTCCACGGAGATGGCGCATGCAGGTGGGCTGGGAGCGGAGATATGGCTGGATAAGGTGCCATTGAGACAGGAGATGGAGCCGTGGGAGATATGGATTTCCGAATCCCAGGAAAGGATGATGCTGTCCGTAAAGCCTGAAAATGTGGACAGGGTGCTTGAGATATTTTCTTCGTGGGATGTCGAGGCTGTGGTTGTTGGCAGAGTTATTAAAGAGCCATACATAAGGGTGTATTATAAAGGACAGCTGGTGGAGGATGTGGAGCTTGACTTTCAGGTTGCCGGAGTGGAATATGAAAGGGAATGGAAGATTATTGAAAAGGAAGAAAAAGAAATAGAGTTTGATATGCCGGACATAGAAAAAATATTCAGAAAAATTCTTTCAGCTCCAAATGTGGCAAGCAGGGAATGGATTATAAGACAGTATGATCACCAGGTTAAAGGAAATACTGTGGTGAAGTCCCTGCATGGTATGCCTTCAATGGAAACACATGGAGATGCGGCAATAATAAAACCATTGAGGGACTCCTTCAAAGGGCTTGCAATAACTTCCGATATAAATCCTTATTATACAGAACTTAGCCCTTACTGGGGAACTGCATCAGCCATAGATGAGGCATGCAGAAATCTCGCCGCTGTGGGAGCAATTCCGGATGCATTTCTTGATTGCCTCAACTTTGGAAATCCTGAAAAGCCCGAGAGAATGGGGGAATTTTATGAGAGTGTTAAAGCACTTCATGATATGGCCTCAGCTTTAAACATACCATTCATCTCCGGAAACGTGAGTTTTTACAATGAATGGCATGGAAGAACGATTCCACCAACTCCAACAATAACCGCCATAGGAAAAGTAAATGATGTGAGAAAAACAGCAACAGCATATTTCAAAAAGGAAGGGAATAACATATTCCTAATAGGAGAAACAAAAAAGGAAATGGGAGGAAGTGAATACTACAGAGCACTGAATTTGAATGGCGGTATTGTCCCAAGAACGGATGCATCAATGCTTAAAAAATATGTGGAGAGAGTTGTCAAGGCAATAGAAGAGGGAATAATAATATCAGCCCATGATATTTCCAATGGTGGCATGGCAGTGGCAATTGCGGAGATGAGTTTTGGAGGCATGGGAGCAGAGATATGGCTTGATTCTATAGCAGACCTAAGAAGCGATATAAAACTGTTTTCCGAGAGCAATACAAGATGGGTTGTTGAGGTAGAGGATGAGGAGAGATTTATCAATCTTTTCAGAGATTTATCCGTTTATAAAATAGGAAAAACGGGAGGGGACAAGTTAATAATAAAGGATGGTGGAAGAGAACACATAAATGATGGAGTGAATGAATTAAAAGAAATATGGAGAGAATTTATTGAAAAGAGGATGGGATGAGCTCACTTAAATCTTATCGTTTCCAGATTTTTTAAAGCAATCGTTTTTATTCCAAATTTTTTGTGTATTGTGGCTGCAAGATCAAGACATTTTGATTCCTCACCATGATTCAGAATTATTCTCTTTGGCTTTGGAGAAAGATTCTTAACATAATTTAAAAGCTGGTTTCTATCTGAATGACCTGAGAACCCCTCGCATGTCTCCACCCTCATCTCAATTTTAACATCCTGACCGGCAACATTAACCTCTTTCCATCCCTTCTGTATTTTTCTCCCAAGTGTGCCCTCAGCCTGATAGCCGACGAACACGAGTGTGTTCTTCTCATCCTCCGCCCATGCCTTCAGATACTCCATGACAGGCCCTCCATTCAACATACCACTTGTTGCAAGAACAATGGCTGGCTCCGTATCATCAATGATCTCCCTTCTCTTATCATAGCTATCCACTCTCTTGAAAACATCCGCCATTAACGGATTCTCTCCTTCCTGAAATATTTTCTTCCTCAGATCAGCATTCAGATATTCAGGATAAACTGTATGAATGGCCGTTGCCTCCCATATCATTCCATCAAGGTATATGGGAACGGATGGTAACTCATTTTCCTTCATATAATGCTCGAGAACTATCATCACTTCCTGGCTTCTTCCTATTGCAAACACAGGGATGAGTACCTTCCCTCCTTTCTCTAGGGTTTCTTTAACTATATCTCTCAAAAATTCAGACGCCTTCTTTCTTGGAGGCTGGATATCCTGCTTTCCGCCATATGTTGATTCCATGACAAGTGCCTCGAGCCTTGGAAAGTGTGTTGCCGCTGCACTGAAAAGCCACGTCTTTTCGTATTTTATATCTCCCGAAAAGGCTATGTTGAAAAGCCCCTCTCCAATGTGGAAGTGGCAGGTGGCGGAGCCAAGTATGTGGCCTGCTCTGTGCATGGTGAGGCGAATGTCAGGTGCTATATCTATGGTATCTCCGTAATTTAGAGGGATGGTATGCTTTATCTCCTCTCTTATGTGCTCTGATGAATATGGTGCCTTCTTTGCCTCATCGGCACATACCTTCAGATAGTCCATTTGAAGCAAAACCATCACATCTCTGGTTGGATAGGTTGTATATATTGGGCCGTCATAACCATATTTGAATAGAAGTGGAACCAACCCAGAGTGATCAAGATGGGCATGAGTGACAACAACAGCATCTATTGATTCCAGAGGAAGAACCTCAGGAGCATTGAGATATGGAGAACCATTTGATGATGATGAAACAGCTATTCCACAATCAATGAGAACCTTGCTATCCTGCGTGGAAAGAAGGGTGCATGATCTCCCCACTTCTCTATACCCTCCAAGAGCAGTCATTCTCACCCATTTCTCCCCCTCACTAACACCACGATGCAATCTTCTTCCCAGGCGGCGGAGGAACTCTATTCTTTCATCGGAAACCATGCGGAGATATTTCCTTATGTCCTGCACTGTCTTTGATGGCATGGGAGGAGCTCTTATTATTTTTGGTGCCCATCCAATTTCCTTTTTTATTTCATTAAGCAAAGAACCCTTCTTACCTATTGCCACACCCGGTTTTTCAGCCTCTATGATTACCTCTCCAACATCGGGCTCAAAATATATGTTTGTTATATTTGCTTCCTCAGGTATAATTTCCCTTATTTTCTTTTCTGCTGTCTCAATGTCCTCAAGAACACTTGGATCAGGGCGGACTGTTATTCTCTTCTGCAGTTTTTTCGCAAGGTGTCTAACAAGCTCACTCTGCTCTGCAAATTTATCAGGGTCTTTGGTGTATATTACAAGCTCAGCACCCTCAAATTCTATGTCAGATATTCTTATATCTGAGGGTATGGTTGCATTTATTTCGCTTCTTATCTCCCTTAAAACATCTTCAATTGGCATAACTCTTACAATCCAAGTTTTTTCCTTCTTTCCTCAATTTCCTCACTACTCAGCTCTTTATAACCTTTCTTGGTTATAACTACAACATCAATTCCATTTCCCGATGCTGAGTCGCGTTTCATTGCAGCACTTATGGCACGAATGGCAAGGTCAACACCTTCATCAACACTCATTCCCTCTTTATAATTATCCTCAAGAACACCAAACACAAATTGAGAGCCTGAGCCTGTGCTTGTATAAATATCCTCAATCGCTCCTCCCGCAGCGTCAAGAGAATAAACATGCGGTCCTGAAGCATCAACACCCGCCACAATGAGCTGCACATAATATGGAGCAAACTTTGTTTTATTCAGTATATTCGCCATCAATGTGGCGGCACCACCCACAGGGATTTTTTCCTCTCTCTCCAGACTGTAAAGCTCAACCTCTGCCTTGAGATACCTTGCGAGAATCTGTGCATCCCCGACAAGACCTGCTGTGGTCATGACAAGATGCTCATCTATTTTGTAGAGTTTCTTTGCAACCTTATGAGCTATCATCGTACCCATGGTGGCACGATGTTCTGCAGCTGCAACTACCCCTTCTTTACATACAATGCCCACAGTTGTCGTTCCTTTCTTGTTTTCCGTTTCCATTAACACACCTCAAAAGAGCAATTCTAATATAGAAAGGAGTATATAAATTTTGTGAAAGAGATTCTGAATAAGCTGATATGGCACCCCAACTATGACATATCAAAGGCAAAAATATGGTACATCAGCAGAGGTATGCCCGATGACCTGGACTTTATAATGGGTGATGAAATAGAAAAACTTGAACCATACTATGTTAAAAGCAGAAAGGCAATAATACCATATCACAGAATAGTAAAAATAGAATATGAGGGAAGAGTGATTTTCAGCAGGATTTAGAGTATTTTCATGTAAGTTATTTCCTCGCTTTCTTGGCTGTTACCTGCCATATCATAAGCTATTACCTTGAGTTTGTTTCCAATGGATGCTGGAAATTCTCTTGGGAGATAGGCTGAGTATGGAGAGATATAATCTCTCCACAGCAGATCTCCATTGAGTATGAATTCTACATAATCAATGCCTGAATTGCTATCAGTTGCTGTTGCCTCTGCATTGAATTCCCCTATTACAAAGGTATGGTGCAGTAATGTTGGCATTATTGCACGACCTGCAATATGTATATATCCCTCCTTTGGCAAATCAAGGCTTACAGTTGGTTTTGTTGTATCTATCTTAACTGTTGTGTTTTTAACCTCCTCAACATTACCCGCATTATCTGTGCTGTAGAAGTATATTTTGTGGATTCCCTCGCTTGTTACAGTAAAGCTGCCATTATATTCC
>JAGGXW010000005.1 GCA_021162815.1 Thermoplasmata archaeon
AGATAGATTTAAACTTGCCATCTCTTTTTCAGAAGCAGACATTGCTTTTTACAAGCAAATTGATTTTGGGGAAGTAAAAAGGTTGAGCAATTATTTAAAATTTTCACGAGACACCAGAGATAAAAAAGATAGAGATAAGTTAAATATACCATTCATTGTGATAGAATTAAAGAGTGGAAAAATTACAACAGATAGCATAAGAGCGAGAGGAATAGTAGCAAGAAAAATAAAAAACATTTTTCCTTTTGCACACTATCTTTTTGTTGCAGAAAATACAACAAAAACTTATGAAACTCTTTTAAGATGGGGGAAAGATTTTGACAATTTCTTCATTTATGATCATGAAGTTGGAAAAGAAGAAATAGATGAAATTAAAAATAAGTTCATAGTACCTTATCTTCAAAATATTAAAAAATTGCTTTAGGAACATTCTAAACTTACATCACTATATTTATGTTTGCAAACAATTTTTGAATAACCTTAAATAATTTGCTTCATAATAATTATGATGAATCTTGAGGAAATTGAGAGGATACTTGCAGAGCATAAAGAGGAGCTTTACCAGAAATATAAAATTAAGGAGATAGGTATATTCGGTTCATTTGTAAGGGGAGAGGAGAGCAAGGAAAGTGATGTGGATATTGTAGTGGAATTTGAGGAGGTGCCAGGCTTGATAAAATTCATTGAAATTGAAGAATATTTAAGCAAACTTTTGGGGAGAAAAGTTGATTTGGTGAGAAAACCATCAATAAGAGAGGAGTTGAAGGATAAAATCATGAAAGAGGTTGTTTATGTATGAAGAGGGACTATAAACTATTCATAAAGGATATTGTTGATGCCATTGAAAGTATTGAAGAATTTGTTGCTGGCATGAATTTTGAAGAGTTCAAAAATGATGACAAGACAGTTAGCGCAGTTGTAAGAAAATTGGAGATTGTTGGAGAGGCTACAAAAAACATACCTGATGAAACAAAGGAAAAATATCCCAATCTTCCATGGAAGGAGATGGCTAAAATAAGAGATAAACTCATTCATGGTTATTTTGTTGTTGATTTTGAAATTGTCTGGAAAGTCATTAAAGAGGAGCTGCCATCATTGAAGCCAGAGATAGAAAAAATTTTACAGGAGGAAATGAAACAACCTTAAATATCCACTAATTACTATAATCAAGGTGTAAAGATAAAACCATTTACAACTGTTGCAGTTCCACATGAAGATATTTTAGAAGATCGCCTTACCATGGATGTTTTTGCCGCTGATTTGTGGGAGGTTTATAAGAAAAGAGCTCCTGCAGAATATCAGGATGGTGATATATTTTTTAAGAAAACTTACCTCACCAAAGGCTTGAAAAATTTACTGGAAATGATGGAAAACAGCTCCCATCCGTTGCTAAGAAGCAGATGCTGCAGCTCCTCATGCTGCTTTATGGCTTTCTCCACATTTGCTTTCTCCATTATATTGTGCTTTTTATTATCATCAACCCTGAAGTATTCTCTGCGGGGCTCACACACCACTGCCTTCTTCTTCATATTTCTACATCATTCCTGCCTATCTATCCTTTTTAAAAAATTATTTTAATTTCCCTCAGCTTTTTCTCATGGAGTTATCGGCTCTCAGGAAAATTGGATATGGACTTTATATAATCTCATCCATAAAAGACGGCATGCTAAATGGACAGGTTGCGAATGCTGTAATGCAGGTTTCTTCTGATCCCATATACATTGCTGCATGCATAAATAAGAAAAATCTCACACATGAGTATATAAAGCATAGCAGGGTATTTTCCGTTTCCATACTCTCTCAATCAACTCCCTTAAAATTCATTGGCAGATTTGGATTCAGAAGCGGGAGAGAAATAAATAAATTTGAGGGAATTGAATACATCACAGGAAAGACGGGCTCTCCTGTTGTTACTGAGAATGTGGTTGCATATCTTGAGGCGAGGGTGGAGAAGGAGGTATCTGCTGGAAGCCATACCATATTTGTAGGCAGAGTTGAAAACGCTGATGTGCTGGATGATAGTTTGCCAATGAGCTATGCATATTATCATGAGGTTAGAGGAGGAAAAACACAGAAGAATGCACCAACATTCATTGAAGGATAAAAAACTTTAAATATATCTATTAACATGTCGTATGACATATTTGGTGATATAAATGATGAAGGAGAAGGCAAAGAAGATGCATCTCATTATTCTCAACATGCTTAGGAATGAAGAACTTCACGGCTATGGAATTGCTGAAAGGATGGAAGAGATATATGGAATAAAAAAGCCTGGCTCCAGCGTTATATATCCATTGCTGGCAAGGTTGAAAGAAGAGGGTCTGATAGACATAGCAAGGGAGGAGAAGAGGGACAAGAAAATTTACAGAATAACAGGCAGGGGCATAAAATATCTCAGGAGCAGGAAAAATGAATTGAAAGAAGCGGAAAAAATGATGAGAAATGCAGGTAAATTTTACAGAATGGGGGGAGAGGAGTTAATAGATGCCCTTCATGAACTTATGAAAAATATGGAGGAAATAGGAGAGAGGGAGATGAAGGAGGCTGAGAATGTGATAAAGGAGGCTGCACTGAAAATAAAGCTTCTGCTGCTGCGTGGTGAGATGAATGAATGAGAAGGTAATGAAAAATCTGAATACATTGCTCGGTGATCCAAGAAAGGCGATAATAAAGCTGTCCATACCCATGATGATAGGCAATCTTGTCCAGACATTATACAATGTGGTTGATGGTGCATGGGTCGCCGGTCTGGGAGCAGACTCATTGGCTGCTGTGGGGCTTTTCATGCCTTTCATGATGATATTATCCGCCCTCGCCATGGGTATAGGTATAGGAGGAAGTTCGGCCATATCTAGGGCTATAGGAGCAGGAGATAGAGCAAGGGCAGGAAATGCTGCTTCCCATACTCTTGTGGGAGGAATGCTCATCGGAATGGCTGTTGCTTTTTCCATGTTTCCATTTCTTGAAACGATATTCCTCACCATGGGAGCTTCCTCTTCAATAGCCTCTCTCGCAGCAGGGTATGGAAGAATAATAATACTCGGCTCTCCCCTGCTTTTCATCTCTTCCCTTGGAAATGCTATCCTCAGAGGAGAGGGAGATGCAAGAAGAGCCATGTATCTGATGATGGCAAGTGCAATAATGAACATGGTTCTTGACCCCATTTTCATATATTATCTCCATCTGGGGGTCAATGGAGCTGCCATGGCTACAGTCATATCCATTGCATTTTCATCCTTCGTTGTCATCTACTGGCTTTTCTTCAAAAAGGATACCTATGTTCAGTTCAGCATGCGTCATTTTGCCCATGACTGGAAGATGACAAAGGAGATACTGAGAGTTGGAATTCCCTCCTCGCTTGCGCAAATAACCATGTCCCTCACCATGATAATACTGAGCGCAATCGTCATAATGGCGGGCGGCGACTACGGCATGGCGGTTTTTTCAGGAGGGTGGAGGATAGTCATGCTTGCTGTTGTTCCTCTTTTTGGGATAGCATCTTCTGTGATCTCTGTTACAGGGGCTGCTTACGGGGCAAGAGATGCTGAAAAGCTGAAGGCCGCATATCTCTATGCTGTTAAAGTCGGAACCCTCATAGGACTGGCAACCGGCATTATCATAGGAATATTTGCTCCCCAGCTCTCCTATATATTTGCTTACTCCTCAGATTCATCCTCTCTCGGAAAGGGCATAGTTGAATTTCTGAGATATGTTGTTTTCTACTTCCCGGGAATGGCTGCTGGTATGCTCACATCAAGCATGTTCCGTGGAATAGGAAAGGGTTCATACTCTCTTGCCATAACACTGCTCCGCGCTTTCGGTTTTCAGATTGTGTTTGCATACCTCTTCGGCATTGTTTTATCTTATGGGCTTGGAGGTGTATGGATGGGTGTTGTGATTGCCAATATAACAGCATCCAGCATAGCCATGATATGGGGGCTGAGGGTCATAAAAGCAATTGAAAGAAAATGGATGGTTAGCTAAATAAAGGAATAATGCATAATAAAAACATGAAATATGTGTGTAAGATATGTGGATATGTTTATGACCCGGAGCAGGGCGATGATGAGGCAGGCATACCTCCTGGTACGCCTTTTGAAGAGCTGCCAGATGACTGGACATGCCCCGTTTGCGGAGCTGGAAAGGAAGATTTTGAGCCGGCGGAGGAATGAACATGGCAGTGAGAAAGCTGGTTGATGGAATATATTCTGTTGGAGTTATAGACTGGCATCGCCGCCTCTTCGATGAGCTCATTCCATTGCCTTACGGCACAACCTACAACTCATATCTCATTATGGATGAAAAGATTGTGCTGATAGACACAGTTGATGATGGAAAGGAAGGAAAGCTACTCTCCAATCTGAAGGAGCTGGGCATTGACAGAATAGATTACATCATCGCCCAGCATGCGGAGCAGGATCATTCAGGCAGCCTGCCAGCCGTGCTTTCTGCATATCCTATGGCAAAGATTGTCACCAATGCAAAGTGCAAGAGCATGCTTCTTGATCTCCTTCCATTGAAGGAGGAGGATTTCATTGAGATAGAAGATGGAGAGGTGCTGGATATCGGGCAAAGAAAGCTGAAATTCATATTTGCTCCATGGGTTCACTGGCCCGAGACAATGCTCACTTATGATGAGAATGACAAGATACTCTTCACCTGCGATTTCCTCGGTTCTCATTATGCCACATCAGAGCTTTTTGCGAGAGAGGAGCAGGTGTATGTGGAGGCAAAGAGGTATTATGCGGAGATAATGATGCCATTCAGGAAGCAGATAAAGAAGCATATTGAAAGGATAAAGGAGCTTGATATAAGGTATATAGCTCCCAGCCATGGCCCTGTTTATGATGAGCCGGAGAGGATAGTAAAATACTATGAAGAATGGGCGGGAGATGATGTGAAAAATGAGGTTATAATCGCATTTGTTTCAATGCATGGAAGTGTGAGAAAGGCTGTTGAAAAACTTGAAAATGAGCTTATAGAGAGGGGCATTGTGGTAAAGCCCTTTGATTTAATAAAGGCAGATATAGGAGAGATAGCCATCTCTCTTGTTGATGCCTCTACAGTCATAATAGCAGCTCCTACAGTGCTTGGAGGCACTCATCCCTCTGCCATCTACGCTGCCTATCTTGTGAATGCATTGCGTCCAAAAACAAGATTTGCTGGCCTGATTAACTCATATGGCTGGGGTGGGCAGATGGAGAAGCATATCCTTGATGTTATGAAGAATCTCAAGGTGGAGCTTTTCCCAACCATCATGATAAAGGGATATCCAAAGGAAGAGGATATGAAAAAGATAGAGGAGCTTGCAGATATGATTGCTGAGAAGCATAAGGAAGCTGGATTGATGTAGTAGGAAATTATTTATTGCATGCCACACTAAACAGCATGAAGGAGGTTATTGTCAGAGAGGAGAGTGTGGATAGAGCGGGCATAAAATTTGTTTTCAATGAGGAGAAGAACAGAATCGACATAGTCAGATTTAAAACGCATGAGGGAAGGATGTACCATGTTTCCGTGTATGTTGAGATTGATACATTTGAGGACTTCATTCAGGCTGCGAGAAAAATGATGGAGATGCTTTAGCATTACATTTATATAACTGATTAATATTTCTGTTTGCATGTCAAGGAAACCAGCGAGAATGTATAGAGACATCAGAGGCAGAGTTACCACAAGGAAGGAGTATCTTGGAGGAGTTCCAAATCCAAGGATAACACAGTTTGACCTTGGCAACCTCACCGCAGAGTTTCCAGTTGAGATATCCCTTATAGCAAAGGAGAAATGCAACATACTTCACCGCGCTTTGGAAGCTGCCCGTATAGCTGCCAACAGGTACATAATGAAGAAGGCAGGAAAATCAAACTACAGAATGAAAATAAGAGTCTATCCTCACGTTGTCATAAGGGAAAACAAGCAGGCCACAGGAGCTGGAGCAGACAGAGTTTCTCAGGGAATGAGAAAGGCATATGGAAAGCCTGTGGGGACCGCCGCCAGAGTAGATGAAGGGCAGAAACTCATAACAATATGGACAACGAAGGAAAATATACAGTTTGCAAAGGATGCATTGAAGAGGGCAAATTCAAAGCTTCCAACGCCATGCACGATAGAAATAATTGAAAACAAGGCTGCCTGATTTTTTATTTTCCCCAAAAATTTATTTATAACCTTTATATTTCTGCCACATGCAGTGGCACGGAAGAGCAGGAAGAAAGGAAACAGGAGGCAGGGTAAGACTTGCCAGAAAGAAGAGAAAATACGAGATGGGCAGAGATGCAATACTTCCTGTTATAGCAGAAGAGGAGACAAGGAAGAAAATAAGGGTGAGGGGAGGAAATATAAAGGTTAGAGTTATAGGGGCAAAGTATGCCAATGTTACTGATCCAGAAACAGGAAAAACAAAGAAGGTGGAGATAAAGGACGTTCTGGAAAATCCCGCAAATCCCCATTATGTTAGGAGAGATATAATAACAAAGGGTTCAATAATCGATACTGAGATGGGAAAGGCTCTGGTTACATCTCGCCCTGGCCAACATGGAGAAATAAATGCTGTTTTAATTAAATCATGAGAGATAAATACATAATCTGGCCCATCTATTTCGATGCCTATGCACCAAGAGGAAAGAGAAAGGTTTCCAAGGAACTTGCTGTGAAGAATCCAAACATAGATGAAATTTTTAAGGCAGCAAAGAAGCTTGGGCTTAATCCTGTAAAGGAAGATAAAGCCCATCCTTCCAGATGGTGGAGAAAGGAAGGATGCATAGCCATTGATATGAAAGGAAAAAAGAATGAGATAATAAAAAAAATTGCGGAGATTGTGAAAGAGAATAGGAAGGAGAAGGGAGAGTGATATTGAAGGTCATAAGATGTTAAGATGGGCAACATTCCTTCATTTAAAATGATTTTTAAGCATATTTTATGATGAATAGTTAAATACCATTTTTTGAAATAATGTCCTCAACATTTTCTTTTAGTTTGGGAAGTTTGTTTTTAACAATGTCCCATATCACTTCCACATCTATTCCAAAGTAGGCATGGATTAGAATATCCCTCAATCCAGCGATTTTTCTCCATTCTACTTCTGAATAATTTATTTTAATATCCTCTGGAATGTGTTTTACGGCCTCGCCAATTATTTCAAGATTCCTTACAATTCCGTCCTGCACCAACTCATTGTCTCTGAATTCCTCAAGATTCATTTTCTCGCTGTACTTCTCAATTTTACGAATTGCCTCAAGAATATCCTTAAGATAGACTTTATACTCTCGTGGCATATCTCACACTTCCAAATATGTATGGTTTCAAATCGGATTTTACTGCATCAGCAATTACAAGATCAACTTTGCAATTGAATAACTCTTCCAAAAAGAATTTGAGGTTCATGTAATTGTCAAAAGTCTTCATTCCTTTTCTGAATTCCACCAATATATCTATATCGCTCTTCTGACCCTGCTCATTCCTTATATATGAACCAAATAAACCAATCTTCTCAACTCCAAACTCTCTTATCTTTTCTTTATTCTCCTCCATTTTTCGCAATATTTCCTCCGATGATAGCATTTCTCCATCCATTTTCCTAACAAAATTAACAATCCAAACTTTAAATATGTTATTCTTATGATGAAATTATAAATGCTCTATTTTTTCAGCATCTCTCTTTATGGGTTATTTTTTTAGCAATCTTAAAAATTCTTCAACAGAAATTTCAGCAACATCAAGAATTTTCCTTAGTGTTCCTTTCTTTACAGTTTCATGAAGAGGAACGGTTAATTTGATAACTCTGTCACCAGAAATTTTCTTCAATATCACATGGCTTCCTCTTTGTCTGATAACAATAAAACCTGCTTTATGCAATGCTTTTATAATTTCTATTCCAGAAACAACAGGAAGTTTCATATTATAATTTCTTCGATTTTTATTTTCTTTTCCCGAAATTTTATCAAATCGTCCTCATCTGGTTCGAGATATAACTCTATAGCCTCCTTTATATTTTTCATTGCCTCTCCAATAGTTTCTCCCTGGGATATACATCCCGGCAAAGATGGAACATACACTGTGTATCCTCCTTCCTCTTGGGGTTCAAGTACCACCTTCAATTTCATATTTTATTTATTGAAGAGGAATAGATAAAGATTTTGGAAAAAAGTTGGTGCTGTTAACTTTAGCATTGCAGCACCTCCTGCAATGCTAAAACAAAACGTTCATACTCATTGTCTATCTTTATTCCTCTAGAATAAAAAACAGGAGAGTTATTGGACAAACTTTGATGACTCCGTATCCAGTTATAATAGAAAATGTAAATGGAA
>JAGGXW010000059.1 GCA_021162815.1 Thermoplasmata archaeon
ATCTTGTGAATAATAATCTCCTGTTTTCCAATCCTCCAAATACTCCCTCTATTACACTCCTGTATTTCTTATATTCTTCCTCATCAAACATTTCTTCTGCTACTTTTCTAAATTTCCTAATCTTACCCGAATGCTTCTTTATCTTTACTACTGGAATGATTTTGCTATTGAGCAATTTCTCAAATAGGTCATTGGAATCATAACCTGCATCTGCAAAAAATTTCTGGGCTTTGGTCTCTATCTCAGATAACATGTTTTTTGCAGAGAAGGAATCAGATGAAAACAATGAATCAGCATCTGATATTGTGATGATTCTACTGGCAGGATAATATTCTGCCAGTACATTCAACTTATCATAAAATCTCCGTTTTCTGATCCTGCATCTATTTAATGTTTGAAAATACATTCTATCAACAACTACTCCTGTCGAATCTGCTATTAATAATGGTTTTTCCTTGAGAAGATTGTTTATTTCATTTCTTACTATAATTAGCAATTTCTTGATATACGGATATGAAATCTTTGCAAATGCCTTTCCAAATGTATTTACCTCAACGATATGGATGGATCTTGGGTTAATGAGAGCAGGCATTCTGGCAAAGATTAATTTAATTAGAAATTCATCATTCGTGATAGTAAAAGAGGTCTTTCTTTGTTTTTGATTCCTCATTCTGGGCATTCGGTATATGGTAATTCTTGACACTCTCGTTTGTGATGAGCGAAATTATAAATAGGGATAGGAAATTTAACCTCATACATGCCTGTAATCATAGATGAGCAGTGCTGCATTGGTTGTGGTGATTGCGTTAATGAATGCCCTGTTGGGGCAATAAGCATGAATGAAATTGCGGAGGTTGATTCCATGCTGTGCATCGATTGCGGAGAATGCATAGATGTTTGCCCTTTGGAATGTATAGAGTGGGAAAATGAAGATTGAAGATAGAATAAAAGAGTTGCTGGATGAAATACGCCCTATGCTGCAGGCTGATGGCGGAGATATAGAATTTATAAGTTTTGATAGCTCTACCGGAATTGTGAAGGTAAAGCTTGTGGGTACATGCGGTGGGTGCCCATATGCTCAGTATACAATAAAGATGGGGGTTGAGAGATACATAAAGGAGAAAATACCTGAAGTTAAAGAAGTGGATGCTGTGTGATCATCTTTTCACAATAATCTGGATATCCATCACATTTGTGCCTGTGTTGCCTGTAAATATTGCATCATTCAATCTCAAAAAGAAATGGTGTGAATCATTTCTCTTCAGAAAATCTCCTGCATCCATTTTCATATTTCTGGCTCTCTTCATTGTCTCTCCATCTGCTATTGCCCCTGCTGCATCGCTGTTTCCATCTTTTCCATCGCTTCCGCATGAAAGAACTACCATAGCCTGTCCCTCAATTTCCATGGCTGCGGATAAAACAAGTTCCTGATTCCTCCCTCCGGTTCCATCTCCTATTACCTTAACCACCGTTTCTCCTCCTGAAATGAAAACATATTTGCGAGATGGAGCCCTTATGGCATATTCCGCAAGAGCTCTCCCAGCAGATACTGCTTCTCCATCAAGAGAGGTTGTTATTATTCCTGCTTTATAACCAAGTTCTTCAGCCTTTTTCTTTGCTTCCATGCATGCTTTGTTTATGTCAGCTATGATGAAATTATCAGCATTTTTTACCTCCTCAGGGGTTTCCTCTATTTCCCCTTCCATGCCCTTCTTTATCACTTTCATTGCTTCTTCATTCTCAACTCCATATTTTTTCATTATTGACATTGTATCACGAAATGTTGTTTTATCCCCATATGTTGGGCCAGATGCTATTGAATCAATTGGATTTCCTATCACATCCGATATTATAAGAGAAATTATTTTTGCATCTGTCATTCTAGCAAGTTTTCCCCCTTTAATGATGGATAGATGTTTTCTGACAGTGTTCAACTCTCTTATGTTGCATCCTGCCTTCATCAATTTTTCCGTTACCTCAATCATGTTATTCAGGCTTATTATCGGAAGGCACATCATTGAAGAACCTCCACCACTTATCAGCATTATAATCAAATCATCTTTTCCCGCATTTTTAAAAAGTTTAACAATTTCCTCTGTTGCGCTGATATTCTCCTTGCTGGGATATGGATGAGTTGCATGAAAAACCCTGCATTTTTTTAATGATATATCCTCATTTGTTATTATTACTGCATCATCAAAGTCAATTATTTCCTCCATTGCCCTTGCCATGCTTCCCGCCGCCTTGCCGGCGCCTGCCAGATATATTCTGTTGTAGTTGCTGAGATGGTATTTTCTTCCATTTACGATGAGAGTTTCTCCATCCATTTTTACACTATTCATCACGGCATTGTAGCCATGGACGGAGGAGAGAGCATGTGATAGTATAAGGAGTGCATCCCTTCTTTCCATTGCGTATTCTCCGTGAATGAGCTCATCGAAATTTTTAATCATCTCTTTTTTATATCGCTGACGTATTTTAACCTGATGCTGAAGATACTGACAAGCTTCTCATTCATGATATCCATGGCGATATTGCTTGGAATAGTAACAGGGGGAATTGCATGCTGCAATAGGGAGATATCGACAGTTGCAATGATGATAGCAATGATAATATCCATATCCAACATACCCCTCAAAATATCCAGAGAAAATGCCAGGAAAATGATAATCGGTTTTGTCATCAATTATGTGTTTCTTACAACCGTCATTCTCATTCTCTCCATTCCTTTCATGAATGAAACGCTCTGGGACGGATTCATAATAATGGCCGCAGCCCCTCCCGCTATAGCAGTTGTCCCTTTGACGAGGGTGATAAAGGGGGATGTTAGCATTTCATTGTTTTCTCTGATTTTATGCTATCTCATTTCAATAATAGCCATGCCCTCAATAATATATATCTTCCTTGCAAAAAGTGTTGAACCATCTATTCTCCTCCAGAATGTTTTCCTGCTTATAATCATACCTTTATTGGTATCAAGATTCATAAAAATTGAGGAGGAGAAAGCCAGATTGCTTACCAACATATTCTTTTTCATTGCAATGTTTGCTGTTATTGGTGAGACACGGGAGTATATCTTTACTCTTCCCAGCATACTCATAACATTATCCATCATAATGGCAATAAGGACATTTGTCACAGGATGGGGAGTGAAAAAGATTGCAACCAAGAAATATGGAGATAAGGTGGCCAAATCCTTTTCTCTTCTTGCATCATTTAAAAATGAGGGTCTTGTAATGATTTTTGCCATTTCCATGTTTCCCTCAATAGCAGCTCTTCCTGCAATAATAGCGACCATATTTGAACTCATCTGGATATTCTTTCTTGAGATGGACTTGCTGTAAAACATGGCTGCCATAATCATTTTATAGCGTGGAATGTTGTAGATTGAAATATGCAGATTGAAATGGAGAGCGTGAGGGCAAGGTGGGAAAGACTTTTTGAGGATTATTTTAAAGAGGAAATTGAGAATGTTGCTCTCTCGTATCCAGAAAAGAAAAGCATAATCTTTGATTTCTGGGATATAGACATGTATGATTCAGAACTGGGTGAGATTCTTCTTGAAAAGCCATACGCTGCCATTTCAGCAGCTGAAGATGTCATCTCAAGCATGGACACCATAACGGAGATGCCATATCTTCATGTAAGAATAAAGAATCTTCCAGAGGCAAGGAAGGTTGAGATAAGGGATTTGCGCTCTTTCCATCTCGGAAAGTTCATATCCGTTGATGGTCTGGTAAAAAAGGTTACTGAGGTGAGGCCAAAGTTAGTTATGGCAGCATTTGAATGCCAGAAATGCAATAATATAATAAGGATAAGGCAGGAGGGAAGCAGACTTGTGGAACCAACATTCTGTCCCAAATGCAACAGAAAATCCACATTTAAACTTCTCCCTGATGAGTCGATATTCATAGATTCACAGAAAATAGAAATGCAGGAAAGTCCAGAAGGGCTGAGAGGTGGTGCCCAACCTATGCGGCTTGTTGCATATCTTGAGGATGATCTTGTTGGATACATTGTTCCGGGAGATAGAATAACTCTTAATGGAATACTTCGTGTTCAGACCAGGAGAAGCGGGCAGATTAAACTTACCGAGTTTAACAAAGTGATGGATGTAAATAGTGTTGAGATAAAGGAGCAGGCTTTTGAGGAAATAGGTATAAGCGAGGAAGATGAGGAAAAAATAAAGGAGGTTAGCAAGGACCCGTTGCTTTACATAAAGATAAGGGAATCGATAGCTCCCACCATATATGGACTGGAAACTGAAAAAGATGCCCTCGCCCTCCAGCTCTTTGGAGGGGTTCCAAAAACAATGCCCGATGGTACGAAAATAAGAGGAGATATACACATACTCCTTGTTGGTGATCCAGGTACAGCCAAAAGCCAGTTGCTGCGTTATATTTCTCAACTTGCTCCCAGGAGTATATACACATCTGGTAAATCAAGCAGTGCTGCAGGTTTAACAGCAACTGCAGTTAGGAGTGATGAATTTGGAGAGGGAAGATGGACTCTTGAGGCAGGAGCTCTTGTTCTGGCTGATCTTGGTATAGCATGTGTTGATGAGCTTGATAAGATGAATCCTAAGGATAGGGATGCATTGCATCAGGCAATGGAGCAGCAGGAAATAAGCGTTGCCAAGGCTGGCATAAATGCCACACTTAAATCAAGATGTGCATTGCTCGGGGCAGCCAATCCAAAGCTGGGGAGATTTGAGGAATATACTCCAATAGCTGATCAGATAAATATACCACCCGCATTGCTATCCAGATTTGATTTAATATTTCCTTTAACAGATAAACCTGATAGGGAGAGAGACGAGGCTCTCGCCAAGCATGTGCTTGAAGTGCATAAATATGGAGAGATGCTTGAGAGAGATGAGGAGGTGGAAGTGGAAAAAATAAAACCTGCTCTCGAGCCGGAGTTTTTAAGAAAATATATTGCTTATGCTAAAAGAAATGTTCATCCCGTGTTGACTGAGGCGGCAATAGAGAGAATCAAGGATTATTATGTCAGCATGAGAGCAAAATCAAGGGAAACAATACCATTTACTCCCCGTCAACTTGAGGCTTTCATAAGACTTGCTGAAGCATCTGCAAGAATGCGTTTATCTCCTGTTGTGAATGAAACCGATGCAGATAGGGCTATAAAAATTGTTGAGTATTATCTCACCAAAGTTGGGATGGACAGGGAAACAGAAACAATTGATATCGATATTATCACCACGGGTATATCTAGGAGCCAGAAGGATAAAATAAAGGTGGTTACAGATATAATAAGGGATATATGCGAGGAGACAGGCGAGGCGGCTCCAATAGATGAAATAATAAGTAGAGCAATGGATGAGGGTTTGAGCAGGGATATGGTGGAGAGTTTAATGGCAAAGATGAGAAGGGAGGGGATAATATTTGAACCGAAACACGGAAAATACAGGCTTACCTCAGAGTAAGTTTTACATGAAGGTTTATACCATAGGAAATGAGGTAATGCTTGCTGCCTGTGATGAGCCATTGCTTGGAAGAGTGCTTAAAGGAGATGAAATAGAATTTGAGGTATCTCCAAAATTTTATGCTGATATCCTTGGAGATGAGGAGATGCTGAAAAAGCATCTGGAGATGGCAACAATAGGAAATCTTGTCGGAGAGAAATGTGTTGGCGTTGCCATAAAAATGGGTCTTGTGGACGAGAATAATGTGCTCATCATTGATGGAGTTCCTCACGCTCAATTTGCCATAATGTTTTAGCCATAAAATATAAATGCTGCCCCATTTAAGGAATGTGTTCTGTGTTGAATGTGGAAGGGAAACAGAGAAGCTTTATGATGGAATGTGCATAGATTGCTATATAAAGAAACATAATTTCTTCTCAATTCCTGTTATAGATATTGCAATATGTAAGGAATGTGGAGCTTACAGAATTGGAGGTAAATGGTACAGAAAGGATATTGAGGAAAGGCTTATGGAATACATTGAAGGAAAAATAGAGAAGGAGATAGATTGTGATGCAGAAATAAATATTGAGAAAGGAGAAATAATATGCAGAGGCGAATTTGGAGGAGTTGAAATAAAGAGGAGACTCCCTTTAAAAATGAGAGAAAGGCATATTCTGTGCGATAGATGCTCTCTAAAGAAAGGGGGTTATTTTGAGGCAGTTCTGCAGGTAAGGAAAAAAAATTTAAAAAAAGAAATGCAGGAAATAGAGGGCATAATAAACAGAAAAATAGATGAAATGAATACATTCATCTCCAAGAGAGAGAACAGGAGGGAGGGCATAGATTACTACATTGGTAGCAAAAAGGCGGCGGCAGCAGCGGCAAAGGAAATCAAGGAGTCGTTCAATGCTGAGATGAAGAAGTCGTCATCTCTGATAGGAATGAAAGATGGTAAGGAGCTTTACAGAGATACATATATGGTGAGATTGCCTGAATATGGCAAGGAGAGTTTCTTTAAGGAAGGAGAAAGACTGTATAGGGTAATCAGTGTGGGTAAAAAAATAGAGATGAAATCTTTGGATGGAGTTAAGAAGAGTGTTTACAGGGAGGAAATGGAAAAGATGAAAAAGGTTGAAATAAGAACAAAAGAAGCGGATGTTCTTCATGAGGAGAAGGATGGGCTTTACATAATGGACAGGGAAAACTTTAAAACATATTTTGTGAATAAACCAAAGAACTGGAAGGGGAATAAGAGGATAAAGATAGTTGAATGGAATGATAACATATATGTGATAGAATGAGAGTAATATCCTTTGATTTGGATGGCACACTTGTCTCAAGTGATTTTGTTAATTGTGTATGGCTTGAGAAAATACCTGCCATATATGCGGAGAAGAATGAAATTGAGCTGGAGAGGGCAAAAAAATTTGTATATGGAGAATATGAGAAGATAGGGGATGGAAGACTGGAATGGTATGATATAAAATACTGGTTGGATTTTTTCAATTTGAATATTGACTATGTGGATATATTCAATATGTGCAATGATAAACTTTATCTATACGAAGATGCCAAAAAAGTGCTGAATAATTTGGATGAGAAAGCCATAATAATATCAAATGCTGCAAAGGAATTCATAGAATATGAAATGAAAAAGCTTGGAATTGAGAATAAATTTTGCTATATATTCTCTGCAGTGAGTGATTTTAAAAAGGTAAAAAAGGATGGAGAAGTTTATTCTCTGGCATGTGAGAAGATGGGCATTCGGCCAGAAGATTTACATCATGTAGGGGATAACTTTGAATTTGACTATTTAGCCGCTTTGAAGGCAGGTGTTAATGCATATTATCTTGATAGAACTGGCTCTGGTAAGGGAGAGCATGTTGTCTATTCTCTCCTGGATTTTTATGAGAAGGTGGTGAAATGAGGGATATGAAAGATGCCATAAAGTTTATGGACAGAATAAAAAATGAAAACCTGAAAAAGCATATGATTGCGGTTGGTGCAATAATGGAAGAGTTGGCGGTTAAATTTGGAGAGGACAGAGAAAAATGGAAGCTGGTTGGATTGCTTCATGATATAGATTATGAAGAGGTGGACATGAATGAACATGGATTGAAATCTGCTGAAATGCTTAAAGAATATTTGCCCGAGGATGCTCTTCATGCAATAAAATCCCATAATGAGCTTACAGGTGTCACGCCAGAAAGTTTAATTGATTATGCATTGATAGCAGCTGATGCAGTTTCTGGTTTGATTGTTGCCTCTGCTCTTGTCATGCCAAATAAAAAATTGGAGGAGGTGAGCGTTAAAACATTAAAAAATAAATACAAGGATAAATCATTTGCAAGGAGGGTGGATAGAAAAAGAATAATGTATTGCGAAAAATTTGGCATGGGTTTGGATGAATTCCTTGAATTATCTCTAAATGCCATGAAAAAAGTTTCAAATCAACTTGGATTGTGAATGGTATCCTCTCTTGCTGGCCCTGTGGAAATAATGCTTATGGGGACATTCAGCCATTCGGAGATAAAATCAAGATATCTTTTTGCATTTTTTGGTAGCTCCTCATATCTTTTTATTCCCTCCACTCTGTCCCAACCATCAAATTCCTCATAAATAGGTTTTACCTTCTCCAGTATTTTGGATGAGAATGGAAATTCATCTGTTACTCTGCCATCATATTCATATCCTGTGCATACCTTTATTTTATCAAGCCCGTCAAGAACATCAAGTTTTGTTATGGCAATCTCATCAATGCCATTCAGCATTACCGCATATTTAGCGGCCACAAGATCAAGCCATCCAGTGCGCCTCTTTCTCCCAGTAGTTGTTCCGTATTCGTGCCCCTTTTTTGCCATATACTCTCCATACTCTGTATTATCTTCCGTGGGCATTGGGCCCATTCCCACCCTCGTTGTATATGCCTTTAGTACTCCTATTATTTTCTCTATTTTCTTGGGTGGAACGCCCGTGCCCGAGAATATCCCTCCCGCAGATGGATTTGATGATGTTACATATGGATACGTTCCGTGATCAATATCAAGCAGTACGCCCTGAGCCCCTTCAAAAAGCACATTTTTTTCATCTATTATGCTGTTTAGGTAGTATGAGACATTTCCCACATATGGAGCAAGTTTTTTTCCATAGCTTGCATACTCCTCAATCATCTTGTCCTCATCAATCTCAATTCCATAGGCATCAAATACTGGTTTTTTAACTTTCATGATCTCTGCAACCCTTTCTTTAAACATGTTTTCATTTACTAACTCTCCCATCCTTATGCCTGTTCTTGCAATCTTATCTGTATAGCATGGGCCTATGCCTCTTCCTGTAGTACCTATTTTTTTATTCCCGAGAGCCTTTTCTCCTGCTCCATCAAGCAGGCGGTGATAGGGCATTATCACATGAGCTCTCTCACTGATCATTAAATCAACATTTATACCATTTTTTTCCACAGACTCTATTTCCTCAATCAGTACGGATGGATCAACAACCACACCATTGCCTATAATAACCTTCTTTCCCTGAATAACCCCGGATGGCATTAAATGAAATTTGTACTCCTTCCCCTTAACTATAACAGTATGCCCAGCGTTGTTGCCTCCCTGATATCTCACAACACAATCTACCTTACCAGCATAATAATCTGTAATTTTTCCCTTGCCTTCATCTCCCCACTGCAAGCCGATGATGGCGACGCCTGCCATTATAACCCAATTGATATTTTTCCTTCCTTCTTCAATTTTTCCATGTTTTCTTCAATGAATTTCTCTATTTCCTCGCTGTCCATCATTCTTCTGGCATTTATGTTAAATTCTTCAAGCATTTTCATTGCCTTTTCATATCTGCTTCTTCTTTCCTTCCTTATGGCAATTATTTTACTCCTCATTTCAACTGCCTTTCTGTGATATTCATCAGCCTTCTTTTTTATCTCCAGATATTGCTTATGCTTTTCATTTGATTCATTTATTAGTTTGGTTATCTCCTCTACAAGCTTGAGGAACTTATTGTGATACTCCTGACTTTCTTTATAATATTTAACAACCATTTCATGCTCTTTGTCAGCCATTTCAAAAAGCTGATTTATGGCATTATCAAGATTTTCCAGATCTATCTCCACAGTCTTCTGCTGGTCAAGCTGGGATTTTAATTTTTCATATTCCTTTTTCTTTTCCTTTATTTCCTTTATGACCCTCTCCTCTTCTTTAGGAGACATAGGAACGGTTTCCTGTTCATATTCAAGTCTTCTTATTTCAAGTTTTAATTCCTCAACTTTCAAAAACAGATTATTCCCCTTGTATTTTTTTCTCTGCTCCCTCTTTTTGCTTATTAATTCTCTTGCCTGCTGTTGGTATTCGCTCCTCTTCTTTTTATGCTCTTTCATCTTTTTTACGAGCTCATCTCTTATTCTCTTTGCCTCGTGCATTTCCTCAATGAGTTTCTTTTTTTCCTGATTGAGCATATCTCTTTCCTGTTTTATCAATCTGGCTTTCTGGTTGAGTTCATCTCTCTTATCACACAATTGCCTGTATTTTTCCTCTGCCTTCCCCAGCTCCTGTTTGAGCTCTTTGGATGACAGAGAAGCAAGTTCCTGCATGACCCATATATGACATTCGCAAATAAAAATGTTTGGCAGTATGCCTGCTTATTTTTCACATGAATAATTATGTGTAATTGGTATAAAATTATCATAATCAAAAATTTGAATTGAAAATTATCCCACAAAATTTTAATTCATAAAGATAATTCTAAATGTGGTTCAATGAAAATTGGTGGCATCAGTATTATTTCAATTATGTTTTTGATATCTGTATTTTTGCTTTCTTCATACTCACACGCAGCTTCTTCCAGTATTGAAGCTGTTTGCGAAAAATATGCCCATGTAGGAGAAAAATTTGAAGTTAGAATAGAAATAAACTCTTCGACACCATCAAAAGGTGCACAGTGTGATATTGTTTTCAATCCAGATGTCATACATGCATTGAATGTAAGCAATGGAGGAATGTTCGACATGTGGATGGATGATTTATCACCAAATTTCACCAAGATAGATAATGTTAAT
>JAGGXW010000071.1 GCA_021162815.1 Thermoplasmata archaeon
GCTGCCAGCACCACGGTTATTGCCACCATCAGGATGATGGCAATTATCGGGCTTACGCCCGCCTTATCCTTTACCCATTTTCTTATATTTCCTATTTTTGTCATGGTTTTCACCAATTCATATATATAGAACAAGTATATAAATGTTTCGTAATTTGCTTGCAAATTGTTAGTAAAATGATTTCATCATGGTTATAATCAATACTTTACATATTCTATTTTATCTGTGAATAAATACTTTGCTAAATTTTTCAATTTGAATGGCTCATTCTCTTTCTGTAATACACATAACCAGCAATGATGAGAACAACAGCAATGGCAGCAAAGATTGAAATGAACCAGTTTTCCTGAGATGTTTTATTCATGCTGACTGGCATCTCATAGGTTCCTGCATCCATGCCGAAGATGCTTCCCCCGCTGCTGAAAAACACCCTGCCATTTGAAGCCACAACATTGCTCCTTATAGGAGTAGTTATGTAATTGTATATTCCCTCTATTTCATAGAACGGGGCATAACTCCATACCACATTTCCGTTGCTTCTATTTATTGCATAGAGCCTTCCATCGTCACTTCCAGCAAAAACATATTCTCCATAGACAGCTATACCACCATATATGCTTCCATTGGTACTGAATATCCATGCAACACTCCCATTCTTATTCAATGCATAAACATTTCCATCCAGAGAGGCAAAGTATATCTTATCTCTTACAACAGGAGGGCTAATAACACTCCAGCCTGCAGAGAAATGCCATTCCAGCCTGCCAGATTTAGAAAAGCAATAAACATTTCCATTCAAAGATGATGCATATATCTTATCATCTTCATATTCTATCCCCGTAAAAGGCATGTTGGTGGTAAAGCTCCATTTCGTTTTACCATTATCATAACATTCAATGTTGTTTCCATTTACAAGATAAATTTTTCCATTTACATAAATTTTATCCGCACTCACATTCACTATTTTCATTTCTCCTTCGTACACTCCGTCATCCCTTGCAAAATATATTTTATTCCTGTAAATAAATGCATCATTTGCCCTGTTCTCCTCCCATTTTACGCTTCCATTTTCTATCATATAGCTTTCGTTCTTGCCCAGTATAACGACTCCGCTTCCTGTAGATTTGATTGATAATATAGAATCATCAATCTCAATGCTCCATATCTCGCTTCCATTATGATCAAATGCGTGAACAGTGTTGTTGATGACAGCATAAACAAGCTTTCCATCTCCATCAAGCATGGCATAATCATAATTCCTGCTTCCAAATTTATATTCCCATATTGGCATGGCTTCCATTCCATGGCCTGTATTTCCTCTCACATAATTCACTTCCCTTCTTCCAGGCACTGCCACTATTTTGCTCCATCCGGCTGGTGCGACACTTCTCACCCCTTTCAGCTTCTCCAGCCCTGTTGTATTCCAGACATAGTTTGGATTGCCAAAAAATGCCCACAGTGAGTTTTGCTCCATAAGCTTTCCAGAAGTTATTTTTATATCGGTTGTAAAATCGGATATGGGCGGAGTGGACATGATTTTTTTAACTGTATCCACATCTATGCTGCCGTAATATTTCTCTCCAAGCTCTCTGAACTTCTTATCTCTATCAGAGGGAGTATAAAAATAGGTGTAATACTGGTAGCCAGTGGCATTGAGAAGAAAATGAGCCAGTCTGAATATTGGAGCCTTCAAACTTTCATAGGATAATATTTCCCTCCTCACATTAAAATTGAATGGATTGTTGGCACTCCATAAAAATCCATTCTTTGTTCTCTCCACAGCATATTGATAAAGCCCGAACTCAAGCAACGCTATCTCCTTTGCCTTACTATCCGCAATAAGCCACTGGGAATCCATAACTCCTGTATTGCCATTCAACATGTAATTAACAACATCATCTATGCTGTTTCCATACTGCATCGCCATTCTTGCTCTTATGGAGAGAGGAATGCCTCTGAATCTCCATGGACCCTGTATGAATGTTGTTTCTATCATGGCAAGGCCAGCGTCATTCTGCCAGTAGTCCTCATCGCTCCATATATAGCCGGGGGAGGTAGCAATAATTATTCTATGTCCATTGCTTGGCTGTATATCAAGCAGAACATTCCATCTCTGGGCAATGTAATATGTATACCACCATCCACCACACCATACAGAATCGCTTATCACTGGCTCTCCGTCCTTTGTTGCATTCCCAACAGCAGCAAAACCATTGCAATGATGAGATGGCGTGAATGTAAAGTAGAACTCATTTTCTTTGCCTTTAAGCACAGGAAAAATGCTTGATAATGCATGATATATATCATCCACCACATGCAATCCTTTCTGAGGATTTGTGAGAATGCTCATCAATTCGTACATTTCATTTAATGTCAAAATATCCTCATAGGTGATATCTTTCCCGTAAAATTTTACTCCTCTTGCATTAACTCCGTCTGCAATTCCCTTTATCTCCATCTTATACTCTTCAGGATAGGCATTCCAGAAAATTTTCATTGCATTTTTTTTGCATGAATTCCACCATGCATATGACAGATTCTCATATTTTGATGAATTCACATCTATGGGAAGATATTTCATTATAACAGGACAATTATGTATTATATTGCTCCATCGGTACATCATATCAATTATCTCCGCATAAAGCAAATAACCATGTTGATATCCTCTCTGATATGGTCCGCCTTCAATATGAACATATATGTAACCACCAACATTATATCTGCAGGCATTTTGATATGATGAATTGCCCTCAACATGAATATCATAGTTTATTGGAGTGATGAGAATAAATAGCAGCAGCAGGGACAGCAACTTCATATTAATGCATGCATAACCAATTAAAAAAACTTAGGGATAAGCCCTCCTTATCAACCTCGGAAATGGTGTGGCATCCCTTATATGGTCGAGATTTGCAAGCCACATAATGAGCCTTTCCAGTCCAAGTCCAAACCCGCTGTGTGGGACAGAACCATAGCGACGCAAATCAAAATACCATTCATAGTTTTCAATTTTTGCTCCATCCTTTTCAAGCCTCTTTATCATTGATTCAATATCTTCAGAACGTTCTGAACCACCTATTATCTCTCCAAATCCCTCCGGAGCAAGCATATCGGCACATTCCACAGTCTTTCCATCCGGAGATATTTTCATGTAAAATGCTTTTGATTCAACAGGGAAATGTGTTATGAAGACCGGCTTCTCCTCTCCTTCAACCAGCGCTCTTTCATGAGGAGCGCCGAAATCATCCCCCCATGATATATCATATCCTTTGTCCTGCAATATTTTTATTGCCTCTGCATACTTTATTCTCTTGAACGGTGGCTCTATCGCCTTCAATGCATTTATATCTCTCCC
>JAGGXW010000003.1 GCA_021162815.1 Thermoplasmata archaeon
TTTGAGATACTGAGTCGGGATGCAGACTTTGAAGTAGATTTAATAGAGTCAAATATTGAAAGTAGATATCTGCTTTTCAAAAGAAAATTTGACTCATCTATAGGTTATGTATTGGTTTTTTGTATTAATAAAATTACTGTTGAAAAACTGCGTGAATTATACGAAATTTATAAAAAATATTGTGGTAAGTATTCAAATTATAATTTTAGGGAATTCGATTTTATAATCATCACAAATAACATAGCAAAAGAAGCTTTGGAGGCTGTTAAAGAATATAATGAAAAATATACTCATCGCAGACCGATAACTATAATAGTCAATAAATTGGAGATGGTAGAGAAGGAATGAAATTAAAATGGTGTTAACTTTCTCGATTCTATGTTCGCTATTATTTATCCACTTCTGGGATATTCCGGCGCCCTAACCCAACAGAAATTAAAATCTGAAAAGTTTTTATAAACAAAAAGCATACTTAAAATGATTAAGATGATATTTGGAAAGGAGAGAAGGGGAGAATATATAGACCTTGAGGATTATGGAGTTTCCACAGAGGAAGCAAAGATGTATGTGAAGGTGGCAGAGGTGCACGGATATGATGATTTGAGAGAATTCTCAGATTATATTTATAATGGCAATCTTCTCATACTTGATGTGTCTCCTATATCAATTGATGATATTGAACTCGAGAGAATAACCAATGAACTCAAGAGGATAGTAAGAGATATAGACGGAGACATAGCAGGGCTTGACAGAAATCACATAATTGTTACCCCATCAGGAGTTAAAATAGATAGAAGAAAGCTCCGCAAGTTCTAACCCATCATATATTCTTCCATCTCAATAAAATCGAGCCATTTTTCCCTGCATTCACAATCAAGTTTATCAAAAACTTTTATGTCCTGAGATAAATTGAATTCCTCAATGGCATGAATTATATCCTTATCGCACTTCATGCAGTTGTGCGCCCCTCTGCTCTTCCCGCCAGCCACCACATCGCATTTTATCATTCCATCGTAGAATTCTCCCGTCCTCTTTATCACCTCCACCACGCTCCACAGCCATGGAGGGCGATAAATATTTCTGCTCCACATTCCCTCCACAGCAGTGCCGCCATGCACCGCCATGGGGTTGAATGAAATCGTATCCGCAATGTCCTTAACCATGAACGCTGCATTTACGGCATCTTCAATCGCCTCCCTTTCCTTCATGAAAGGTGGCTTTATTAGGATATATACCCTCAATCTCTTTCCGTATTCCTTTACCTTTCTCGCCTCTCTCAGCCATGGTTTGAATCTGAAGCCCTTGTTTATTGAATATTCCAGCACCCTGTCATTTGCAGATTCAAGCCCCATTGCTATCTCCAGAGGATAATCAAATCGCCCAGCATTTTTAACAAATTCCGGTCTTGTTTCAACAATAATTTTTTCCGCATTTCCAAACTTTTCAAGGGCATATTCCTGCAATTCGAAAGGTATCTCCCTCTCATCAAAAAAACTGCCTGATGTGAAGAATTTAACAATCTCCTCCCTATTGTATCTATCAAAGGCATAATCTATCTGCTCCTTCAACTCTTCATACCCAGCATCATATGTTTCCTTGAAGTATCCGCACATTGTGCATCCTGAAAGATGAGACCATCTGCATCCTCTGGTACGGAGTATGATAACCATTGCATTCTTTACCTTGCCATCAAAATGCTCTTTCTCCTTCCATATTCTTGGCTTCCTTACCTTCTTCAAAACCGCATTATCTCTGTACTTTCTATTTAACTCAAAAAGTTCCTTCATTTTGCAACCATGGCTCGCAACCAGTCAGCAACATTTTCAGCATGGTCAGCTATATCATCCACCCAGTCGGATATTTTAAGCAGATGATATTCATCCATGGCATCAAGCTTGTCCTCTATTTCATATATCTTCTTCATTATCCTGTATCTGACCTGATCAGCTTCCCATTCCTTTTTGTGAACATTGTGTATCAGCTTCTTCACTTCCTCTCTTATTCTTGATGCAAATCCTGTTTCAACAAGCTCCTTCACCTTTCCCACAGCCTTTTCCATCTCCTCCACAGTTTCAGCAACCTTTCTTGCATGCTCTTTGAAATCTTCTCTTAATTCATCTGGTATCCTTGTATGGCGCAAATCAAGAAGCTGAGCCAGATTTTCAGCATGATCAAGTATGGAATCCTCCTCTCTTAGCAACCATAAAAAATATTTTTTATCAACAGGCATTAAAATGGAGCGAGGGAGATGAGCCCTTATATTTCCCTTTATCAGATCAGCCTCATGCTCCATCTTTGAAACTTCCTCAGCAACCTTGGCAAATCCCTCAAAATTTCCATCATAATATTTAATCACCTCATCTGTAAGCATGGAAATGCATTTCTTCACAACATGCATATGCTCCAGTAACCCATCAAATGGAGATTTTTTTCTGTATGTCTCCACCACTGGCACTCTATAAGGCATCAAAATATTATTGTCAATCCTATATAAATCAATATCGATGTTGCTATGGTTGCAGGCAGGGTAAAAAGCCATGAATAAATTATGTTCTTTATTACTCCTAAGTCTACAGCATCAAGTCCTCTTGCCAGACCAACCCCTATAACCGCTCCCACAACAGTATGGGATGTGGATATTGGCAGGCCAAGTTTTGATGCTGTGAGAACAACCGTGGCAGCTCCAAAATCAATGGCGAATCCTCTCGTGTTTGTGAGGTTTGTTATTCTTCCTCCCACGGTTCTTATAACCTTATGTCCCCATGTCATTATACCTATGGCTATTCCAATTCCACCGAACATGAGAAGATAAATCGTATCAACCCTGTGCCATGCGAATGCTATGACAGCTGCAACAGGAGCGACGGCATTCGCCACATCATTTGCTCCGTGGGAGAAAGCTATGTAGCAGGATGTCATTATCTGCAATTTTTTGAATATTGATTCAACAAGCTTTAATCCCTTGCCCTTCATTTTCTTTATGAAAAAGTAGCCTGCTATGGATGATATGAAGGCTGCAAATATGGAAACGCTATATATCTCATATATATTCATCTTAAGCATTTCTCCTGCTCTTGTCTTCATGAATATGGATAGAACAATTATGAAGATGGTGAGAGCAACAAAAATTGGACCAAACTTTTTGGCAGCCTGGGAAGGTTTTTTTGATGAGAAAACAAAATATGAAATGAGCTTGAACACCCCAAAGGCAATAAATGCACCTGCTATTGGAGAAATTACCCAGGACAGAGCAATGTCCCCGAGAGAACTCCATTTGATTGAATCCAGGCCCCCCTCAATTATGCCAAAGCCCGTTATGCCTCCAATTATGGCATGCGTTGTTGACACAGGAAGCTCCTTCCATGTGGAAAGCGTGACAAATATGGAGGCGGAAAGCAGGGCGGCGAGAAAGCCCAGGGCGACATGCTGAGGAGCCATGGATGAAGTTTCCACAATTCCATTTATGACAGTATCGGTAACATGTTTTCCCACAAGCACCGCTCCCAGAAAATTCAGAATTGCAGCTATAACCAGAGCCTGCTTTATTGATATCGCCTTTGAACCGACAGCCGTTGCCATTGAATTGGCAACATCGTTGGAGCCGATGTTCCATGCCATGTAAAGTCCGGCAAAAATGACTATCGCTAGTATAGCGAGGGAAATCATGAAAAGAAATGAGGAAAATGTTAAAATATCTTTCTCACTACATTACCCATGGATATAACAATCATAGGAGGAGGATATGTGGGGCTTACCACAGCGGTTGCATTTGCCAGTCTTGGTAACAATGTTAGAATAATAGATGTTGACGAGGAAAAGGTAAGAAAGATAAATGATGGCATTGCCCCCATATATGAGGAAGGGCTGCAGGAGATGATGAATGAAAACATGCACAGAATAAAGGCAACCTCTTCATATGATGAGATTGATGATGTTGTTTTCATATGCGTTGGCACCCCATCCATGCCGGATGGCTCCATCAATCTTGATTATGTCATGAAGGCTGTTGATATGGTTTCTGATAGAATGGAGAGTGGATTGATCATAATAAAAAGCACCGTTTTTCCAGGAACGACTGAAAGGTTGCTTTATCCGATGGTAGAGAAGAAGGGCAAGGATATAAGCATGGCGATGAATCCTGAATTTCTGAGAGAGGGAGTGGCACTCCATGATTTTCTCTATCCTGATAGAATTGTCATAGGTGTGATGGATGAAAGAGGGGAAAAGGTGCTTAAAGAACTTTATTCCCCAATAGACGCTCCTGTTCTTGTAACAACTCCAACAACTGCAGAAATGATAAAGTATGCAAGCAACGCATTGCTTGCAACAAAAATAAGCTTTGCCAATGAAGTGGGCAATCTCTCCAAAATGCTCGGAATAGATGTTTACGAGGTTATGAAAGGCGTTACAATGGACCACAGAATCTCTCCCTATTTTCTCAATGCTGGCGCTGGCTTCGGCGGCTCCTGCTTCCCCAAGGATTTGAGGGCTTTGCGGGAGGGGGCAAAGAAGATGGGATATGAGATGAGGATAGTTAATGCTGTGCTTGAAGTTAATGAGAGGCAGCCTTTGAAAATGATAGAATTGCTTGAAAAGTATGTTGAGGCGAGGGGAAGCAGCATAGCGGTTCTTGGTTTGGCATTCAAGGCGAATACGGATGATATAAGGGAATCGAGGAGCATACCACTGATAAGAGAGCTTCTGAAGAAGGGCGCAAATGTAAAAGCATATGATCCCATGGCGATGGATAACATGAAGAAGATATTTCCTGAAATTGAGTATTGCAACAGCGTTGATGATGCCCTTAAAGATGCTGATGCCTGCCTCATAATGACTGACTGGAATGAATTCAAAAACATTGATTTCAGTGGAATGAAAAGAAAGATTGTAATAGAGGGAAGGAGAATTCTTGAGAACAAGGAAGGAATAATATACGAGGGAATATGCTGGTGAAATAGGTCAAATTTTTAATTCTCATCTCTCTTTATAAATGGGGCCTGTAGCCTAGCGGAGAAGGCGGCAGCCTTCGGAGCTGCAGATCGAGGGTTCGAATCCCTCCAGGCCCGTAAAATTCTTAAGATAAGCTTTTGCCAAGACCCTCCGATTTTTGGGGGGTGTTGATTTCTCCTCTTAGGCTTGAGTTTTAATGGGTCTTCAAGATCTGGATTTTCCACGGCTTTTATACACGAAATTTTAATCTTCAAAAAATTGATATTTATTCAAACTATTTAAATTAATGATTAAGAAAATCATTGTTGTTGCTCTTGTATTTTGTATGCTGACTCCCTTAATTTCAACAGCATTCTATGATGATATAAACAATGCTGGTGGGGATGGCATTCATGCTATGGGTGATATGGAAAATCATAAATGTCTTGTGTTGGGAATAGGGTATTTTATTGATTTAAGTTCTGTTGGGCACAGGATCGTAAATTTCACCCTTTTTATACTGGAACACTTTATCTATATAACAGATGTGGTTCTCTGGACTGTTTTAGTGATTTATCTCTTCATTTCAAATATTCTCCCTGGAATGAAAATACCTCATCAGAAGTTTATGGTTACTTATTACTCAGCGGGTTATGTATGGGCATATGGAAAAGAGGAGAAATGGATGGTATCCTCTGAAGGGGATGAAGGGCCATTCGCCATGGGAATGAGAAACTTTACAGGGATATGGTTGCAATTGCCGATAATAATAAACCCCATAAAATATCCTCCAATATGTATGGATGTTTTTGCAGGATATGCCGATGATATTTATATATGGCGTGAATGAGTGATGGGTGTAAAAAAGAAATTAAGCTAGGTGTAAAACAGGAATATATTATGTTGCAATTTCCAATGCTGGAGTTGGATATAAATAAAAAATATCAGAATATCTCAAAAATTTTTTTATCTCATTATGGTTGTATTTCCATGGAAGAAGACGAACCAACTGGAGCGGACAATGAATTTTCCGATGAATTCTATGGTGACTATGAAGATAAAATTGAAGAGAATCTCCAGATGGAAGGGAAAAAGAAGGAAAGAAAAAGGAGAATAAGGGAAGTTAATGTTAAAAGCTCATCCCTCACCTTTGTTGCTGGAGTTATGTCCTTGATAGCCTTCTCCATGTTTTTGTATGCATTTCCTTCTGGAATTGATGTTGCACCTGTGCATTCCATACTGCATGAGGGAGAGTTCGCATTTTATGGTGCCATTTATGGAAACGGAAACATAGAGCTTTATGGAGAAAACTGCACATTGTATGTGGAAAATGGAACATTCAATGTTGATGAAGTGAAGATAGTTGGGGTGGCATTATATAATATCTCCTATGCATATTACAACTCAAGCGGAGCCAGATTTCATGAGATCTTTCTGAAGGGAAATGTTACAATCATGTCCCGTGAAATATATTACTCGGGCTATGTAAATGGAAAAATCAATGGCAACATGTCAGCAAGATTTGGGGGAGAGATAGAAATGAAGGGTGCAAAATATGTTGACAGTTATGTTTATGAAGAAAAGCCATTTCTCAAAATAGTTCCCGTAGCCATGGATAAGATATTCATTCTTGAGGATGGTTATACTGAGATAGAGGGAACGAGCATAAATGCCAGCAAGCTTTATACAAGAGGAGAAGGAAAGTTGATGGGTGAGGGGCTGAGCATAAAAAGCCATATTGAATTTGTTGATAGTAAATTTTACACCACGGAAAAGTCATTCTATATCATCCCATACAAAATCATATTTATATGGATTGCAGCCATAATTATATTCATTGCATCTCTCTTTGTTAAAGGTGGGCAGAGAGATATGGATAAAAAACTTTATGGGACAAGCGTGATTCTGGGCATATTTTTCTTTGCCATTTCACTATTTCTCTGGATAAAGCAGGCTGAGGTGATATTTGGAAAAAGCATTGCTTTATCCCTCACCCTTTCAAGCATTGTTACGATAACATTCTTCCTGCTCCCATATATAGTTGCAGTTGCCATAATAGGATTTCCCATCAAAACAGCCATAACATCAGCCATGAGCATGCTCGGCATGACCAATCTTGGCAAGGCAATAGGAAGGCCCGCTGGCTTCATTGCCTCCTTCTGGCTTGGCATTGTGCTGCTTCCGTGCATACTGAACATGATAATTGTTCCTTTCATAAGGTTGTTTTCGGGTTAAAATGAATCTGCAGCCAGTTTATGGTGAACGAGCTCTTTACTGGAAAGATGAGAATGCCATCATTGTGGCTGATCTGCATATCGGAATGGAATTTGAATTTAGAGAGCATGGAATAAACATTCCCTTCCAGACTGACAGGATGGTGGAGAGATGTGAGAGGCTTATAGAGAGCACGGGGGCAGAGAGGATTATAATACTTGGAGATTTGAAGCATATGATAGCTGGCAAAGAACAGCTCATGGAGGAGAGAAAGCATGTTTCAATTTTTCTCAAAAGGCTGTCTGAAAAAGTTGAGATAGTGCTTGTAAAGGGAAATCATGATGGGAGCATAAGAAGCAGGAGAATGAAAATATATGGTCCAAGGGGAATAAAGATTGGAGAGGTTTTCCTCTTTCACGGTCATGCTTGGCCGGGAAAGGAAATTGCTGATGTATCCATTGCCATTGCCTCTCATCTCCATCCCCATGTAAAGATTGTAAACGAGCTGGGTTATTCGTACATTCAGCCATGCTGGGTGAGAGGAAAAATGAAAAAGGAAATTATGAAAAAGAGATACGGAAGGGAAAAGAAAATGGAATTCATAATAATGCCGGCATTCAATGAAATTGCTGGAGGTGTTGCAATAAATGAGAGCATGCCTGAAAAGGTGTTTTCCATGATGGATATGGATAATGCAAATGTTTTCTCTCTTGAGGGAATAAATTTTGGAAGGATAAGAAATTTAAGGTATACGCATATTATGCATGGTGAGAAAAATGAAGGTGCTGATAACTGATGAGGTTGCTGAGGAAGCAATCAATAAGCTTAAAGAAAAGCATGAGGTTGTTTATAAGGAGCTGAGAGGAGAGGAACTTGCCAAGGAAATTCCAGAGTATGATGCTTTGATGGTGAGGAGTGGCACAAAGGTGACAGCAGATATAATTGAAAAGGCTGAAAAACTGAAGGTAATAGGAAGAGCAGGCATAGGAGTGGATAATATTGATGTGGAGGCAGCAAGCAGGAAAGGAATATATGTTGTTAACGCTCCATCTGGCTCAACCATAAGTGTTGCAGAACTCGTCATAGGGCATATGCTCTCTCTTGCCAGACACCTTCCAAAGGCTGATTATACACTGAAGCACGGAGAATGGGCAAAGAAAAAGCTCAAGGGCATAGAGATTTATGGGAAAACCCTTGGCATAATAGGGCTGGGCAGAATAGGCAGGGCTGTTGCTGAAAGAGCAAAGGCAATGGGAATGAATGTGATAGGCTATGATCCATACATAAAGGAATGCGAGGTTGCAGAGATGATGCCTTTTGAGGAGGTGTTAAAAAAAGCAGATTTTGTAACAATACATGTTCCTCTGACGGAGGAAACAAGACATATCATCGGAAGCAGAGAGCTGGAGATGATGAAAAATACAGCGTATCTCATAAATTGTGCGAGAGGAGGAGTCGTTGATGAGAATGCATTGTACGAAGCCCTTGCCAATGGAAAAATAGCGGGCGCCGCCCTGGATGTTTTTGAAAAGGAACCTCCAGAGGGAAGCAAACTGCTTGAGCTTGGTAACATTGTTGTGTCCCCCCACATTGGTGCATCAACCAAGGAAGGGCAGATAAGGGCAGGGGTGATATGCGCGGAGCAGATAATGAAAGTTCTTGATGGAGTGGAGCCAGATTTCTGGGTAAACAGGAACATGATGAAATGAAATTTGAGGTAAAGAGCAGGTGCTGCTTTACTAGGAAGGGCATACTCAGCATTTTCGAGAGGGAGGTGGAAACCCCTGCCATATTCTGGTATGCCTCCAAGAGAATAAAGGCTCCGGAATGGGCCGAGGTGAGGCTTGGAGAGGATATAAAAGCAGGAGGAAGTTTTTTCTATCCTGCAGAAGGAGACATGCCCTCTCCATTGATTTATCCTCACTTTTTTCCAGAAGAATTCCATGAATTCATGCTTTCCACTGGTGGCTCAGACACTTTTCAGATTGTGAGCGGGAAGATAAAGAAAAGGTATGGTGGGGAGAAGATATACATTCTTGCAAATTCAATGGAACTTTACTCCAACCCAAGAAATTTTGTTAATGCCATTGTGAATGTTAGGAATAGCATAGGCTACTCGCCATTATACGCTCCAGCAATAGCATTGCCATACAATATTCCTGTGCTTGCATACATGGGCATAGATATCTTTGATTCTCTTGCCACAATAATGATGAGCAGAGAGGGCTATCTCCTTTCATCAGAGCACTTTGTCCCGTCGGAATTGCCTTTCGAGGAAGTGCTGATGCACAATTACAAAGTCATGGAGGAGGAGCTAAGAAAAACAAGGCATGCCATCCAGCACGGATGGCTCCGCAGCCTGGCGGAAAGCAGGGCGATGCTTTATCCGGAACTTGCTTCCATGATAAGGCTTTTTGATGAGGAGCATTATGAATTTGCGGAGAAAAGATGGCCGGTGAATGGTGGCCAGATTAAGGCAACATGTATGTCCCTCAATAGAGCAGATATAAGGAGGTTTAGAGAGCGGGTCATATCAAGGTACAGGAAGCCAGAAAGTGCAAAAATTCTTCTCCTGCTTCCATGTTCTGCCAGAAAGCCGTATTCTGCGTCAAAGTCCCACAGGTTATTCAGAAAGGTTATCAATGAGTCTGCAAACAAGAATGTGATTCATGAGGTTATTCTTACTTCCCCTCTCGGAATAGTTCCAAGAGAGCTTGAGAATTTTTATCCTGCTATGCACTATGATATCTCTGTCACAGGAAAATGGAGTGAGGATGAAAAGAAAATGCTTCTTGACATGCTGAATGAGTATCTGAGAATAAATGATTATGATGTGATAATAAACCATCTTCCTCCAGAGATGGATTTTGTGGATATTGGAAGGAGAACAGCCAAGAAACATGTCACAAGTGAGGAGAGCCTGAAAATGCTCCAGGATGCTTTGAGAGTGTCGGAGGAATATGAATATGTTCACCATGGAAAGAGAAGATACGACAATGCTCATTCCATGCTTCTATTCCAGTTTGGAAAGAGCTTTATTGAAGGATGCAATGTTAAGGGCAGATTCCCGGGTTATAGAATTTTCTGTGATGACAAGCAAATTGCAGCCTATGTTCAGTCCAGAGGAATGTTTTCATTGACCCTTGCGGGAGCGGATAGAATAAAGGATAGTTACTGGGTTGAAATTGATGACTTCATTCCAAAGGGAAGTGTTTTTGCAGCGGGAATAAAGAATGCAAGTGATGAAATAAGGTCTGGAGATGAGGTTGTTGTAATTCACAATGAAGAGATAAGGGCTGTTGGTGTGGCGGTAATGAATGGCGAGGAGATGGTGAGGAGCAGGAGAGGGGAAGCGATAAAAACAAGACATCACATATAGCCGACCATCTCTATTTTTCCATTATCTATGAGTACATAGTCCCCTCGCCTTCCAACACTGCAGTTTATGACATATGTTTTATTGTAAAGTGTATAACCCGGATTTTCATGAACATGCCCGCATAGCAGGTATAAAGGCTTTTTTCTTTCAATTAGTTCAAGCAACCACTTATTTCCAATATGCCATCCAAGAAATGATTTGTCCTGCAGCCTGTAAGGAGGAACATGGGAAACAATGATATCAAACTCAGTCTCCTCAATAGGTATTCTTTCTCCATTCAATGTGAGATATTCCCTTTCAGGATTTTCTCCGCCAAAACCGGCAATTTTCATTCCACCGTATTCAAAAATTTCTCCATCTATCATCTTTATTCTTTCAAATTTCAATCTTCCATCCATATTGCCATGCACTGCCAGAATTGTGGCATTATCTGGAACAACGCTTTCATCTATGTTTCCTATATCTCCTGCTATTATTGCCAGCTCCGGCTCAAGCTCCTTTATGGCATTAAAAAATTTGGTGTATCTTTCCCTTCTACCATGAAAATCAGCAGAGCATACTATTTTCATTTCTGCTGCTTGTATTTCCAGTTTATTGCCCTGTTGAGCTTTATATATATCTCTGCTCCCTTATCAATAACCTTTGTTTCCTCAACAACATTTATTGCCTCCTCTGCTAAAATATGAAGTATTTTTCTTATCTCCTCTCTATTCTTATCAAGCAGTCCATGAAGCTCCTTTATAATCTCATTTAGGTCTTCACCTTCTATTGTTACCTGAATCTTCATGATCTTACCTCCTTTTCTTCTTTATTTTTTCATCAAGAAGCATCAGAAGCTCCTCTATTTCATCCTCGCTCACATAGCTCTCTCTCTGCTCCATTTTTATCTCAAATAATCTCAGTCTTATTGCCTCCTTGCATAATTCAGCGACACTGGTATAACCCAGCTCGGGATTTTTTGTTATAAGCTTTTCAATTTCCTCGTGAAGCTCCTTCGGTATTGAAATGGTGCTGTACTTGAGTTTCTTCTCTTCCATAAAGCCTAATGTATATATTGATATATTTATTTTACTATTGTTTTGAGATGGGTGTTAATATTCCAGATTTATATGAAGAAACTTACATGCTAACAAAGCAGATTCCGAGGGGCGAGGTATCAACCTACGGCGCAATAGCCAGGGCGCTGGGCGATGTGATTGCGGCCCGAGCAGTTGGAAAGATGCTGCATGAGAATCCATATAAGGAGGTGCCATGCTATCGTGTCATTCATTCTGATGGCAGGGTTGGAGGCTATGCTGGAGGTGTGGAGAAGAAAATTGAGATGCTTAAAAGAGATGGAATTGAGATAATAAATGGAAAAATTGATCTGAACAAATACCTGTTTGATGATTTTGTTACGGACATGCCATTAAAGAGGCTGAGAGAGGAGCAGGTGAGGGTAGCATCCATGGTAAAGCAGGATGGAGAACTGGAATGGAAGATAATAGGGGGGATGGATGTTTCGTACGGCAACTACGCCCACGGAGCATATGTTGAGATGGACAGTAATGGCAGGATAATAAGAGGTTATACTGTTTCAATGAAGATAAGATTTCCCTATATTCCCACATATCTTGCATTCAGAGAGCTTCCCGTTCTGGAGAGGCTGTATGAAAAGGCAGAGGCGGATATAATAATGGTGGATGGAAATGGTATTCTCCATCCCTTAATGGCGGGTCTTGCAAGCCATTTTGGTGTTGTTATGGATGTGCCAACCATAGGTGTTGCAAAGAAATTACTCCTCGGAGAGATTTTGAATGATAGCATCATATTTAATGGAAAGGTTGTTGGAAAAAAGGTTGGCAGGGTTTACATCTCTCCAGGACATAAAATTGGTGTTGAAAGTGCGGCAAAAATTGCAAAAAATTTTATGAAATACTCCATTCCAGAGCCAGTAAGGCAGGCTCACATTCTTGCCAATAAGGAGAGGAGAAAGAGAGAGGGATAAATTATATATTTCCCTCATGATTTAGTGAGCATGGTAAAATACAGTACCGTCTCCATACCAAAAGAACTCCACGAGGAGATAAGAAGGACTGTTCTCGCTGACCCGAGGTTCAAATACAGGAGTGTGGCTGAATTTTCTATAGAGGCCATACTTATAAGACTGGATGAAATAAGAAGAGAACTTGAAAAGGAGAAAAGAAATAGAAAAAAAAGACTGGCAAAAATTGTCCAGGACATTAAAAAGGAGCTGAAGCTGTAGTAGAAAAGTTTATATATTTGTTGCTATATATGCAAAATGGTGATTTAATATGCCATGGGGTTATGGATTTGGTAGAGGATGGAGAATGGGAAGAGGAAGAGGATTTGGAGCCACACTTGGTTACTGTCCATATACAGGCTTACCAAGAGGCTGGAGATGGTTTATGCCTTATGGAAACGCAGGGGCGTATGGATACAGAGTGCCGTACACATACTACACACCTTATACACCATATTACAGGCCATACTATCCATGGTGGTGGTAATAATGCCATGGGGTTATGGATTTGGTAGAGGATGGGGAATGGGATGGCAGTACGGCATGCCATGGCAGCAGTATGGACAGTCATACATGCCTTATCAGCCATACCAGCCAAGTGTTGAGCAGGAACTTTATATGATTGAGCAGGAATTGAATGCCATAGAGGCAAATCTCGCAAACATAAAGAGAAGGCTTGAGGAGCTGAAAAGAAATAAATAGGGATAGGGTTTAAGGGTTGATTAATATGAGAATACTTGTAGCGACAAATTCAGGTGGACTGGATGACATGGTATCATCGGTTTTTGCAAGAAGCCCCACATTTACTATAATAGAGGCTGATGGGCAGGAAATAAAGGATGTTAAGGTTATACCGAATCAGTTTGCAAACGCCGTACATGGAGCGGGAATACAGGCAGGCCAGTTTGTGGTGAGCCAGGGAATAGATGTGGCAGTTGCAGGCAATTTTGGGCCCAATGTTTCCTCCATACTTGCCCAGGCAGGGGTGAAGGCAATTCCCGCCCAGGGAGTGGTGAAAGATGTCGTCAATGACATACTCTCTGGAAACATGCAGGCTCAATCATTGGCAACTCCAGCACCATCCTATCCTTCTCCGCAGCAGTATGCACCACCACCCTCCATAAATCCAGATGAAAAAATAGATGAGATGGAGGAGAAGATAGCAAGAATAGAGGCGATGATAAAGGAAATAAAGGATATGCTGAAGCATCTCAGGGAGGAATAAAATGGCAATGGGCATGGGCAGAGGAGCAGGCGCAGGCAGCGGCAAAGGAAGAGGAGCCGGAGGCGGAGCAGGCGGCGGCTACGGCGGTAGAGGCAGAGGCGGAGGAAGAGGAGCAGGGCCAGGTGGAGAGTGCAGGTGCCCTGCTTGTGGCTATACCATGCCTCATCAGCCAGGTGTGCCATGCTTTCAGCTTACCTGCCCCAAGTGCGGGGCAAAGATGATAAGAGTTTAAATGATAATAGCTGTTGCAAGCGGAAAGGGGGGCACAGGCAAAACAACCGTTGCGACAAATCTGGCCATCTCCATAGGAAAAGCCCGCATACTTGATTGCGATGTTGAGGAGCCAAATGCCAACATTTTCCTTAAATTTGACATGGAAAAGAAGGAGGATGTGAATGTTCTCATTCCATCCATAGATAAGCAGAAGTGCACACTCTGCGGGGATTGTGTGAATGCATGCAGATATAATGCCCTCGCAATGTTGCCAAAGGATATTCTTCTTTTTCCAGAGCTTTGCCATGGATGCGGGCTATGCAGCATGGTTTGCAAATATGATGCAATAACCGAGGTGCCGAGAAAGATAGGTGAGATACTATATGGAAAAAATGAGGAAATAGAACTGTATCAGGGTCTCCTCAACATTGGAGAGGCGATGGCAACACCCATAATAAAGGAGTTGAAGAAATATTCCAATGATATGACAATAATAGATGCTCCTCCAGGAAATGCATGCCCCACCATGGAGGCGATAATAGATTCAGATTTCGTCATTCTTGTTACAGAGCCAACTCCATTTGGCCTTCATGATTTGAAGATTGCTGTAAGCATTGTGAGAAAATTTGGAATACCTTTTGGAGTGATAATAAACAAGTATGGAATAGGTGATGATGGAGTGGAAAAATACTGCGAGCAGGAGGGGATAAGGATTATGATGAAAATACCCCACAGCAGGGAAATAGCAAATCTTTACTCCAAGGGCATACCCTTCGTTGAAAAAATGGAGGGATGGAAGGAAAGATTTATTGAGCTTTATGAGGAGATAAAAAATGAAACAGGTGGCAATAGCTAGTGGAAAGGGTGGAACAGGAAAGACAACCCTCACTGCATCATTTGCATCTCTGGCAAAAGATAATACTGTATTTGCAGATTGCGATGTGGATGCATCAAATCTCCATTTAATTTTTGATCCCGTTGTTAAGGAAAAGGAGGATTTCTACGGCATGGAGCTGGCTGTTGTTGACAAGGAGAAATGCATAATGTGCATGGAGTGTAAGAAGGCATGCAGGTTCGATGCTATAACAGAGAATATTGACATAATAGCGGAGAGATGCGAGGGATGTGGTGTATGCGAATATGTATGCCCCGTCAAGGCAATAGAAATGAAGCCAAGGAAATCGGGAGAGGTTTTTGTCTCGGAATCAAGATTTGGATGGCTTGTTCATGCAAGGCTCAATATCGGTGAGGAAACAAGCGGGAAGCTGGTGGCGGCGGTGAGGAATAAAGCCAAAGAGGTGGCAGAGAAGAATGGTAAAGATATGATAATAATAGACGCTCCGCCAGGCGTTGGATGCCCCGTTATTGCTTCCATAAGTGGCGTTAATCTCGTTGTTATTGTTGTTGAACCCACGTCTGCTGCAATTCATGATATGAAGAGGGTTAAGGAGGTTGCAGATCACTTTAAGGTGCCATGTGCTGTGTGCATAAATAAATATGATATAAATGAGGAGAAGGCAAAGGAGATTGAGGAGTATTGCAGGGAGAATGGAATTGAGATTGTTGGCAAGATTCCCTATGATACAGTTATCACAGATGCGATGGTGAATGGCAAGAGTGTTGTTGAATACAATAAGAAAGTGGCAAATATTATGAAAGATATATGGATAAATGTCAAAAATAAATTATAAGGTGCTGAAAAGGATAAAGCTCGTGATTACAGTTATTATAATTGCTGGAGTTATAATTGACACCACCCTTGTTTACATGGCTGCAAGTTCTCTCAAAATAAATGGAGAGAGAATAAACGGAATATATCCTGAAAATGTTGTTAAGGGCTATTATGAGGTTAAATTTGAGTTGCAGATTGAAAATCCACAGGACAAGAGCATAGAGGTTGATTACATAAGTTACAACGTTTATATAAACAATGAATTTGTGGGAAAGGGAGCAAAACCTGCTTTTTCAATTCCTCACGGGGTGCATAACTACACATTCAGCTTGACATTCAACATTTACAATCTCTCTTCATCAACTTCTTCCATAATAATGAATCAGGGAAACGTGGATGTTAAAATTAAAGGGGATGTTATTGTTCCATTGAAATTTCTTGGCTTATTCACATGGAGGTATATAAAATTGCCATATGAGAAGACTGAGAATGTGAGAATAAAATGAAAAAGGAATTGCTCAAAGCAGGATATAAAAGTGCGTTTTATGTTCTCATAGCCACTTTTGCCCTCTCCATATTCAAACTTGCTGCAGGTATAATCTCAAACACTCTTGTTGTGGTTGTTGATGGTATGCATTCAATGGTTGATATGGTTGTTCTGATGGTGGCATACATTGGAATAAGAATATCATGCAAGGAACCTGATAGAAAATTTCAGTATGGGTATTACAAGGCGGAGAGCATAGCCTCTCTTTTCATTTCTTTATTCATTTTTATTGTTGCATTTAAATTCATGTACGAAGGCTATATGGCTCTTTTTAAAGAGCCTGAGAGCAAAATGCCATATCTTGCAATATTTGCAACAATCGTTTCCATAATCTCCTCATATCTCATGTCTGTTTATCTTCTCAAAGCGGGAAAGAAAACAAAGATGCACTCCCTCATAGCCACATCAAATGAAAGAAAAATGGACATGCTTTCCTCCCTGATTGTCATTATTGCAATAGTGCTTGGTATGTACCACATAAGATATGTTGAGGGGATAATAACCATGGGCATAGCAGCAATAATACTGAAGACAGGCATTCTGAGCTTAAGAGATGCCATAGCCTCTCTCATGGATGTGAGCCCGAGAGATGCTGAGGAGAGAGTAAGAAAAATACTGGAAAATGCCAGAATAAGAGGATACAAGGATTTAAAGCTTAGAAAGGCAGGGCCCTTCATATTCGGAGAGGTGAAAATTCTGCTCGATGCATCAATGGATATCCAGTCAGCCCATGATATTGCAGATGAAATTGAAGAAAAGGTAAAGAAAATAGGGAATGTTGATGGTTTCATAACCCATATCGAGCCATATTCTGGAGATGAGGTTAAGATGGCAATACCTGTGGAGAAAAGAAGCGGTGATGCAAACATAAGCAGAATATTCGGAAGATCCAGATATTTCATGCTCGTTTATATTGATACAAAGAATAAGGGCATAAAGAAACTATTCTTTGAGGACAATCCCCATCACGCAAAGGAAAAGCACGCTGGATTGGCGGCCGCCAGCATGCTTGCGGAGACGGGCGTGAGGTGCGTGGTGGTGAATAAGATAGGGGAGATAGCGTATTATGCTTTGAAAAATAAGGGAATCAGGATTTTTGAGTATGATGGCAGGGCTCTGGAGGCTGTGGATGAGTATATGAAAGGGAAGCTTAAGGTGTTGAAAGAGCCAAAGAAGGTGGAATGATGTCATATGAGGATTTTTATGCAACGGACTTCGGAAGGTTTGTTCTTATGAATGAGGCAGGATATGTGGCAAAGAAAATGCACGGTCTGTTGTTAAGTGTTGGATGCGGTACGGGTATAATAGAAAGGGAGATAGCAAAGGAGGGAAATGAAATAATATGTCTTGAGCCATCTGAGGAGATGGTAAAGCTTGCCAGGAGCAGGGTTGAGGTGGTGGAGGGTTATGCAGAGAATATGCCTTTCAGAGATGGAATGTTTGATGGCGTGTTTTTCATAACCTCCCTCGAGTTTGTTAACGATTATAAGAAAGCCATTGAAGAAGCCCACAGGGTTCTCAAGGAAAATGGAGTGTTTCTTGCCATGATGCTCAATTTCTCATCCGATTACTTTGCAAGAGCCTATGAAAAGGAGGGCTACATAAGAAGAAATATAAAGCACATGAATAATGAAATGATAAAGAAGCATGCTGAAGAATTTTTTGATACCCGGCATTCTCTCTTTCTTTGCGAGGATATGGGCAGTGAATGCGATGATAAAAACAAACTTCTTTATGTGGTGGAGGGAATAAAGCTCTTACCATGATTTTAACCTTTCCAGAATTATGGAGGGATTTATTTCCAGCACTCCCTCCATGCTCTTTATTTTATCAAGCAATCTGTTCATCTCCCTGCTATCCTTTGCCCATATATCGGCCATTATCATATGTCCTCCCGATGTTATCGCCACACATTTAACATTTTCCATCTCCGTAAGCCTGCATGCGATTTTCAGAAATGCATTTGTATCTGTATTTATGCCCACATGAGCCACTATTTTGTATCCAATTTTTTCAGGATTTATCTTAAGTGTGTATCCCTCTATTATTCCATTTTCCTCCAGTTTCTTTATTCTCTTCCTCACCGCCGTCTCGGATATACCCAGCCTTCTGGCTATCTTTATGTAAGGCGTCCTTGCATTCTTTGAAAGCATTTCCAGTATTATTTCATCCTTTTCGTCCATTCTGGTTCGGAATTTAAACCAAATGGTTATATATTCGCTCTTTATAACTCTTCTGATATCATGGAGGAGGGAAAATTTGCATATGTCGCAGTAGTTTTAACCATTATATGGATTGCCCTGATATACAGCCCGGGCATATCAATGGAAGCTTTTCTCCAGGAGTTTATTGCAGGGGTTGTTGTTGCAGTGGCCATAGCTGCCATAACAGCAGGGAATTTTGAGGATGCTGGATTGAGATATTTTCATCCGAGAAGGGTGGCATATTTCATAGCATTTCTGTTCATATTTCTCATTGAGATGATAAAGGCAAATCTCAACATGGCAAGAATTGTCCTCTCGCCAAAACCTCCTGTGAAGCCAGGTATAGTTGAGATAGAAACAGAGCTAAAACAGCCATCTGCAAGGCTTTTCCTGGGGAATGCAATAACTCTAACTCCTGGAACAATGACCCTCGATTATAAAGATAACAAGGCATATATTCACTGGGTTTATGTTGAAAGCGAAGACAGCAAAAAGGCGGGAGAGATAATAAAGGGAAAGTTTGAGAAATTCCTGAAGGAGGTGTACTCATGAATCTGTATTTCTTTTATTTGATAATATCAATTCTTGCTCTTGCCATAGCTCTCTCCGCATACAGGCTGATAAAGGGACCAAGCTCTGCTGACAGGGCTGTGGCTCTTGATGCCCTCACAAACATAACAACGGCTCTTCTTGCATTAATAGCTGTAATTTCCGCAAGATTCATCTATCTTGATGTCGCCCTTGTTTATGCCATACTTGCTTTCATAGGTGTTATTGCCATAGCAAGATATCTGGAGGGGGGAATATGACGGAAATATTGAATTACCTCGGCATGCTATTTGTTTTCATCGGAGCCCTGTTTTTCCTCTTCGGCTCCATAGGGTTGATAAGAATGCCAGATTTATACAACAGAATGCAGGCATCAACAAAAACCACAACATTGGGGGTGCTATCCTTCCTATTTGGCCTGGGTTTGATGGACCTGCAGTGGATGATTAAATTACTTGTAATAGCTCTCTTCATCGTTCTCACAGCACCCGTGGGAGCGAGCGCTCTCGCCAGAGCGGCGTACAAGCATGGTATAAAGCTATGGGAAAACAGCGTTGTTGATAAGTATAGGGGAGGTAAGAAAAATGATTGAGTTCACCATAATGGCATGGATACTTGCATTGCTGGCTGCTGCAGCCGCCATATATGCTGTTGAGACAAAAGATTTGATTTCATCTGCCATAGCAATGGGGGTTGCAAGCCTGGTTGTATCAATAATGTTTCTTCTGCTTCAGGCTCCAGATGTGGCGATAACGGAGGCTAGTATAGGGGCTGGAATTACAATGGCCGTGTTTGTGTATGCAATAGGAAAGACAGGGAGGTGGGAAGAATGAGAAAGCTGGCAGGAATTGTCATAGCAGGAATATTCTTCATTTCAATGATGATGCTATTTTACCACCTTCCAGCCTCTCATGACTTATCTTCAAATGAGTATTATTACAGGAATCCAATAAATGGAAGCGTTGCCAACGAAAGCATTCCGGAGCATTATATAAAATATACAAAGAATGAGACAGGAGCTGTCAATGCAGTTACAGCAATAGTTGTTGAGTACAGAGGTTTTGATACCCTTGGAGAGGTGACGGTTCTATTCACGGCAGCAACAGGTGTTTCCTTTTTACTTTCCCTTGCCGTGAGAGGAAGGAAAAGGGAGGAAGCAAATCTCATTCTTAAAGAGGGTTCAAAACTTGTTCTTCCATTCATACTGCTTACTGGTGCATACATATTCATTCATGGGCATTTAACACCAGGAGGAGGATTTCCAGGAGGGAGTGTTGTTGCCTCTGGTTTCCTACTCATGATGCTTGCCTATCCGAAGTTCTTCATGAAGGATAGAATATCATGGTTTGAAAGCGCCGCAGGCACCGCATTTGTTGTTATTGGATTACTCGGCCTTGTTCTTGCCACCTCATTTCTGCAGAATTTCATTCCTGTTGGCACGCCGGGACAGCTTGTAAGTGCTGGAATAATTCCTCTCATCTACATAGCCATAGGATTTAAAGTTGGCTCTGAGTTGAGTGCAATAGTTAATAAAATGAAGGAGGTGCAGGGATGATATGGGCAATGTATTTTGCGGTTGCAGTGCTTCTGACAGCAGGACTTTATGGGGTAATAACAAAGAAGAATCTGATGAAGGTGTTCATTTCACTTTCAATAATGGAGACAGGAGTAAATCTCCTGCTCATAACCATAGGCTATATACCTGGAGGAACGGCTCCAATTGAGAATGGTAACTTTGCGAAATATGTTGATCCAGTTCCTCAGGCTCTCGTTCTCACAGCCATAGTCATAGGTGTTTCCGTTACGGCCCTTGCATTATCACTTCTCATAATGTATCATTCAAAGGCAGGAACACTAGAATATAAGGAGGGGATGAAATGGTAATGCATCCTGTATTGCTTATAGCCATTCCATTGCTTGTTGCCTTCATTATACCACTCTTCAAAAAATATGGTCCCAGCATAGCTCTTGGTGCCCTTGCTCTGAATACCGGCATATCCATAGCTTTATTCTCTGTTGTCTACTCCACAGGAACAGTTCATGAAATCATAGCAGGATTTGCTCCTCCCATAGGCATATTTCTTGCAGTCGACAGTCTCTCTGCCCTCCTTGCAATGATAATCAATTTATTTGCTCTGATAAACTTCATGGCGATAGGGAAGGCAAGCGAATACAAATTTTCAATGCTTTACCTTCTCGCAGTCGCTGGCTCCACGGGAATAGTGATAACGGGAGACATATTCAACATGTTTGTATTCTTTGAGATAACTGCAGTTGCTTCCTATGCTCTTGTGGCATCCAGAAAGGATAAGAAGTCAATGGAGGGAGCCATAAAATACATGATTCTCGGCTCTCTGGGCTCAATATTCATACTCATCGGTATAGCCCTAATATACAGCCAGCTTAAGAGCCTGAATATATATGATATAGCAAGCAGAATCTCAACAATGGATGCAAAAATAAAGTGGGCATCCGTTGCCATGCTGCTTACAGGAATAGGTGTGGAGGCGGAGATATTCCCTCTCAATGGATGGGTTCCGGATGCATATCAGGGTGCTTCTGGTGGTGTTGCATCTCTCCTTTCTTTTGGACCTTCGAAGGCAGCCATATATGCAATAGCGAGAATAATGCTTGTGATATTTCCTCTTCAGAAGGTTTATTACCTTGTGCTTACCATTGGAGTTATCACCCTGCTGATAGGTGAGCTGGCTGCTCTGAAGCAGGAGAATGTTAAAAGAATGCTGGCATACTCCTCCATAGGACAGATGGGGCTTATAACAATAGCCATAGCCATGGGCATGAATGAGAAGAATGCAATACTGGCAATATTCTTTTTAATGGTGAGCCATGCATCATCGAAAGCATCTCTCTTCTTGCTTTCCGACTCCAGTGGAATGGGAAGCGCGGCGACCAAATATACTGGCATTGTCTCTGTGCTGGGCATTGTTGGAATGCCTCCATTTGCCGGATTCTGGGGCAAATGGTATCTTTTGATGGCTGCCATAAATGGTAATATGCTCTGGGTGATAGTACTCATATTCTTCTCCGGCATAGTTGAGGCAGCATACTTTGCAAGATATCTGCACAGATATTATGGCAATGAGGAGAGTTTCTCGAGGCTTACAAAATACTCAATGGCAGTGCTTGCCACAATGAGCCTGATATTTGGATTACTCCCGCTAATATATGAAATGGGTTTAAAAACACTATTTGGAATGGGAGGTGTGTGAAATGCTTGATATAATACTTGCCGAAATACTGGTGGCTGCCATAATAACATTTTTTGTGGGGAGAAAGTTAGCAGCCATTATAGCCATGGCCGTTTCAATTCTCCCTTTAATCGCTCTGCTTGACTGGGCATCTCTGTATGGGTTTAATATCATACATCTTGGAATTGAAAAAAGCATTTCCATACCAATTGCTGGCGTTTCGCTGAATCTCGCCATAACTCCCTTAGGATGGTTCTTTGCTCTGATGATTATTCCATTATTCCCGGCAATAATGCTTTTTTCCTACTCCTTCTACAAGAAAAATGATGGTTTCTATCCATTTATGCTGCTTGCACTTCTCTCCAGCATAGGCATAATAATGGCAAAGGACATGCTCACATTCTTTTTATTCTGGGAGATGATGTCATGGTCGTCCTTCCTTCTCGTTTACAGAAGCCGGGATAAGGAGGCGGTGATGAGTTATTTCATATTCTCTTCTCTCTCAGCATTTCTGATATTCCTGGGCATACTCATAATATATCAGCAGAACGCCTCTCTCCTCCTTTCAAGTATAAACATTGAGAGCAATGCCTATGGAGTTGTTGCAATCATTTCACTCATTGCAGGGTTTGCAATAAAAAGCGTTCTCATGCCACTGCATGCATGGGCACCCTATGTTTACTCTAAGTCAGATGAACCATTTGTTGCTTTTCTTGCAGGAGGCCTGAGCAAACTTGGCTATTACGGAATGTTTCTCATTCTTTTCATTCTTGCAGGAGCAAAGGTTCTTGAAACTTACTTTACAAATCTCTCTCCAAATTACATTCTGGCTGTGTTCGGCGCTTTATCTGCGTTCATAGCAACTTTAATAGCCTTCATGCAGGATGATATGAGGAAGCTTCTGGCTTACTCCTCCATAGGTCAGCTTGGATACATAGCCATTGGATTTGGAATAGGCACTCCTCTGGCAGTATCTGGAGCATTATTCCAGGCATTCAATCATGCTTTCTTCAAGGCTGTGCTTTTCCTGGCTGCTGGGGCTGTGGCATATCGCACAGGCAAGTGGAAGATAAGTGAGCTTGGAGGAGTTGGATACAGAATGCCTTTCACATTCATGGCTACCTTATTTGCCATATTTACTCTCGCTGCAATACCTATAACCAGTGGATTTGCAGCAAAATGGTTGCTTTATGAATCTGCCATAGATGCCAAATACATATTTGTGGCTCCAATCATGCTCATAGCAGGTGTGGGAGCATTTCTCTATTCTTTTAGAATACTGTATGGCGTCTTTCTCGGAGAGAACCGTTATCCCAACATAAAGGAGGCGCCAAAGAGCATGGTTGCAGCAATGTTCATTCTTGTCATGCCTCTCCTGATATTTCTCATCTTTCCTGGCTACATGCTTGATATGATGCATGATGCACTCATATCGGGCAATATAGCCACGCTGAATCATAACGCGTTTGTCATAGAAACATCTCTTGCATCCTACAACACCATTGCTGTGATAGTGGCATTGATGATTGCCCTCATTCCAGCCATACTCATATATAAGACGAGAAAGCATAGAGTTGTTGATTTCATGGATAATTATCTTGCTGGAGAGCTTCCAGAGCTATATGATAATAAGATATCAATGCATGCAGCAAGCAGGTTCTACAAGCCCATAGAGGAGATAATAGGGCCGTATTTTGAGCCAGGAACAATGAGTTACTATATGGCTATCTATAGAGGTCTTAAAGCAATATCAGATGCTGTAAGGAAGATTTATACTGGTAAGGCGGGTGATTATGCAATATATGTCACTCTCTTCCTTCTCATAATAATGGGGTGGTTTATATGGATGTGAGCGCAATTATGATAAAATCTGCGGTTGTGATTGCATACGCTTTCATAGGAACATTTATTGGCTTGCTCTTCCTCGGTGTAGGAAGAAAAATTGTTGCAAGGGTGCATAATAGAGTTGGCCCTCCATTCTATCAGGGTTTCATAGATGTTGCAAAACTGCTGAGTAAAAAAACCAACATAAGTCATGGATGGATATTTGACCTCGCTTTATTATTCTCCATATCCGGCATACTGCTTGCATTTGCATTCCTTCCTGTTGGAGGGATAAAGCTTCTCAGCACGGATGGTGATGCATTCCTTGTTCTTTATCTTCTTGCCATCCCTGCTCTGGGCTTTGCGCTGGGTGCAGGGGCTTCAGGTAATCCAAATGCCGGGATAGGGGTTATGAGGGCTCTTGTCATGATGCTTTCCTATGAACTGCCATTTGTGATAACCATGATAGCCCTTATGATATATTATGATACAACCTCCATAGCAAGAATTGTTGAATTGCAGAGTGTGAACGGAATAAGCAGCTGGGCAATATTCATACCACCTTTCATGCTTGCAGCCGCAGTTGCTGACATGGCTCTTCAGGGTATGCTGATGGAGCAGCCATTTGATATTCCAGTAGCTCCTCATGAGATAGCATCTGGCCCGATGGTGGAATTCGGTGGGAAGTATCTTGGAACTTTAATGCTTTACAAGGCCATAAGCATTGTTGTGGAGACAACGCTTTTTGTTGACTTCTTCCTTGGAGGGGGTGTAATAATGCATGGTGGCATCGTTGCCAACATAGCAAATTTCATTGTCTGGTTTGTGCTCATATTTATTGTATTCACCCTCTCCCTGCTCATAAACACTGCATTTCCACGCTTCAGAATAGAGCAGGCTTTCACATTTTACTGGAAGTATGAGGCAATACTTGCAACAGTTGCCTTAATATGGGTTTACTGGATGGTGATATAAAATGATGAGATATGAAGAATGGAGTGGAATAGCCAGGAAGGCAAGCAAGCGTTCATTGTGGATGGTTCATTTCTGCACAGGGTGCGGAGCAATTGAGATGCCACCTGTTATGACATCCCGCTATGACATGGAAAGATTCGGCATAGCTTCCATGGCTACGCCCCGCCAGGCTGATGTTTTGCTCATAACCGGCTATCTCACCGTTAAAACATTAAAGAGAGTTGTACAGGTGTATGAGCAGATGCAGTCTCCAAAATATGTAATAGCCCTTGGCTCATGTACCATGAATGGAGGTATGTACTGGGATTCATACAACACCATAAAAAGGCTGGATAAGTACATTCCTGTGGATATATATGTGGCGGGTTGCATGCCCAGGCCAGAAGGGATAATGAATGCATTCCTGAAATTAATGAAGCTCATCGATGAGGGAAAAGCCAGAGGATGGGAGAGATATAAAAAATATTATGAGAGGTACAAGAAAAACCAGGAGATGGCATTCAATTTTGTGAAGAAGGAAGAAAAAGAGGAGGAGAAAAATGAAGGCGATTGAACTGCTTGGAAAAGGGGAAGAGATGAATGGCAGGGCTTATGTGAAGATTGATAAAAGCGAGCTGGAAGAGGCGATTAAAACACTCAAGGAAAATGGTTACAATCATTTTGTCATGCTTTCATGTATAGACTGGCTTGATGATGGAGAGTTTGAGTTAGTTTATCATCTATGGAGTTATGAGGAGAGAGAGCATGTTATGTTATCTGTTAGGGTGGCAAGAGATGGAGAGAGCATGCCATCCATGCATGAACTTTTCCCCCAAATAGAAACCTATGAGAGAGAGATACATGAAATGTATGGAATCAAATTTGAGGGCAATCCCAGACTTACGCCTTTCTTCTTAGAGGGGTGGCGTGATATGCCCCCCATGAGGAAGGATTTTGATTCAAGAAAGTTCACCAAGGATGTGTTTGGAAACATATCCACCATAGAGGAGGAAGAAGATGAAGGAATATGAATTGTTTATAGGTCCGCAGCATCCTGGAATAACAGGAAACATGATGTATCATTTATGGGCAGAGGGAGATACTGTTGTGAAGGCAGAGTGCAATGTCGGCTATCTCCACCGCGGATTTGAGAAATTGATGGAATCCCGTCTATGGATGCAGAATATCCCGCTTGTATGCAGAATATGCGTCCCCGAGCCAGATGTAAATGAAGCAGCATATTCTATGGCTGTTGAACAACTCATGGACTGGGAGGTGCCTGAGAGGGCAAGGTACATAAGAACCATTGTTCTGGAACTGGCGAGAATATCTGCATATCTCATGGCAATAGGGGGATATGCTGGCAGTATAGGAATTTACACACTCCCGCAGTGGATGACAGGGGATAGAGATTACATACTTGACATATTTGAACAACTCACAGGGGCAAGAGTGTATCATATTTACATATGGCCTGGTGGTGTAAGATGGGATATGCCGGACAATTTGCCAGGTTTAATAGAAAGAACACTCAATTATATTGAGAAGAGGCTTGAACTTTATGATGATGTTCTTTTCAGAAACAGGATTTTCTTTGATAGAGCCGTTGGCATTGGGAAAATTCCAAAAGAAAAGGCAATAGAATGGGGAGTTAGCGGTCCAAATCTGAGGGCATGTGGCTATGGATATGATGTGAGGAAACTCGAGCCTTATGCAGCTTATGATGAAATTGATTTTGATGTGGTTAAATATCCAGAACTCGGTAAATTTGAAGCTTTGTCAGATGGATGTGATGTGTATACCAGAATGATAATAAGGAGACTTGAAATAGAGCAGAGCATAGACATAGTAAGGCAGGCCCTCAAAAAAATGCCTGAAGGGGATATCCTGCTCAAACATCCAAACTGGCTGCGCTGGAAGGTGCCGGCAGGCTACGCATTTGCCAGAGTGGAGAGCAGCAAGGGAGAGTATGGTTATTTTGTTGTGAGTGATGGTGGTTTGAAACCTGTGAGGGTTCATGTTAGGGGCCCGAGCTATACGCATGGAATTAATGTTGCTGAAAGAATATTGAAGGGGGCAAATATAGCGGATGTATCCCAGATATTGTTCAGCCTTGATATTTGTCCACCGGATATAGAGAGGTGAAAAATGAGCGTGTTAAAGCCTTTAAAGGCATGGAAACATCTTGCAAGAAAGCCGCACACCATAAGGTATCCGAAGGAAGAGCATACGGACATGGATGGAAATAAATTACCTACGGACAGGCTGAGGGGATTCCATTCAAATGATCTGAGCAGATGCATAGGATGCAAGCTGTGCGGCAGTATATGCATGAACGGTGCTATAACATATGAAGAAATACCTGAACTTAAGGGAAAAGAGGGCGTTAAGGGAATAAACATCCGCCCTGTCATAGATTATGGAAGGTGCTGCTTCTGCGGTTTATGCACCGATATATGTCCGACCAAATCTCTGAAACTCACACCCAATTACAAACTCATAAGCACGGACATAAATGACTTCAAGTTCATGCCAACCCAGCTTGTGGAAAAGAATGAAAATTTCGAAATGGACCTGAATGCAGTGATGTTCAGCGCAAAGGAGTATGCAGAAAAATTTGAGAAGGAAGAAGACTAATCCTCTTTCTCTTTTTTTCCTTTCATCAGGTCAAGCATTTTCTTCTGTATTTCCAGCTGCTGTCTCGCATATGGAGCAATTGTGTTGTCCTGCACAAGCTCTTCAAATAGCATTTTTATCTCTTTAAATGGATGAATCCCATGCAGTTCATAGTAGCTCCTTGCCCTTGGAGTGCTTATCTCCCTTCCAGCTGCGGCAAATCCGAAGAACTTTCCCTTTTTTTCCACTCCTGCTCCTCCACCTATGATTGCTTCATCATCTCCAAGCCCAAAGCCAGATTGAGTTATGGGTATGATATTTCCAAAATCAAATATTCTTCCCAATATGCCCTGCTCACTGCTCAGATCAGCTATTTTGTCATATCTCAGGCTTCTCTCCTTCCTTATTATTATCCCTCCCCTGGTTATGAGACGGAAGTTTGTTATGATGTATTTGTGGCTTTTTCTATAGACCTCCACAATGAACAGTCCAAGAATGAAGACCAGAATTGTATATGCAGGTATAAACCATCTATAGTTGCTCCATAAATTATAATACCATAGCATTAATATTCCTGCTGCAGAAACTGCAGCATAGACGAGAAAAATCAGCCATCTTATGAAAAGAAACGAGAGCACTATGCCAAGCACAATCATGCCAGCAATCCATATCGTCAACCCCTTCATCATGTCAATGGAAGAGCTGCTCATGCCACCATAAAAATAAAGCATCACAGCACCCCATATTACTGGCAGGAGCCACAGCATGTGATATTTTAAAAATGAAAGAGGATGGGGCACAAGCTCATTCAGTTTTTTCTCATTCTCAAGCAGTTTTTCCACATTCACTTAACACGAATGGATAATAAATTTTGTTATATTTCTCATCTGGATTGTTCGAGTAATTCCTTTATAGTTTTCTGTTTCTCCTCCGAAAGCTTTTTCATTCCATTTCTTAACATGTATGCGATATTTCTATCACTTTCCTCCGCCCATTTTTTAAGAATATGAAAAACAGATTCTTCATCCTTCTTTGTTATCTCTCTCAGAGCCCATGCAACGGCTTTTTTCACATCCATGCTCTCATCTTTCATAAGGCCATCAAGCAGATCAAGACATTTCCTGCTTTCCTCTTTCCTTGTTATTATATATGCTGGCAATGTTGCTGCTGCCAGCCTCCTCCTCCTCCACACATTTTTGGAATTGGTTTCTTTCTTCAGCATTGAAAAAATTTCATTCTCATCTATCAACGCGAGATTTGATACAACTCTCAACGCCATCTGATCGCATATCTCCCAATCAGATATATCATCCATCGTATCCAGAGCAAATTTCTTTACCTTTCCATACTCTGCCCTGCTCAATTTTTGAAGTGCAGCAATGACAATCAGCCTTCCTTCTCTTCCTCCTCTCTTCCACAGCTCCATCATTGCCTTCTCATTCCATCCTTTTTTTGCAGAAAGTTTTCCGACCTCATTGCCTATGGAGTTCAGCATGGTTGTTTTTGTCAATTTCATCTTGCCTGTCTTTTCCTGCCTCACCTTCTCAAAAATTATGGAAAGGCTGATTCAATATCATCATTTGCCATGCATTCATAAATTTCCCGTGCAATTTCCTTTTCATTCATTTCAATACTCCAGTCCCTCTATGGCATTTGTTCCTGAATCAAAATAGTGCTTCACATTCCTCATTTCTGTTACCAGATCTGCGGCATTTATTATCCTTTCATGAGCATTTCTTCCCGTTATTATTAAATTTGTTTCTCCTCTCTCCTCAATCAATCTCATTGCATCATCTATGTTAACGAGTCCCATTGATATGGCAACATTGAGCTCATCGAGTATGAGAAGGAAGGGCTTTTCCTTTTTTATCAATTCTCTTGCAAAATCCATGCCCTCTCTGGCAAGTTTATAATCTTCTTCAGATGGCTTTATCACGAATTCCTCCCTTCCAAACTGATATACGGGAAATGGTATGGCTTTTATCTCTCCATACTCTCCCTTCTTGAGAAATTGCACCATGAACACCTTTTTGCCGTGACCATGCGCCCTGCAGCCTGTGCCTATGGCTGCGGTGGTTTTTCCCTTGCCGTCTCCTGTGAAGACAAGTACCTTTCCCTTCATTCGAATTTATCCTTTGTTATTATTCTTATTTCTGCAGGAAGCTTTGCCACCTCTCCCATGGTTGTTGCCACTATTTCCTTTACTCCATTCTCAAAGGCTGTGTCCACAAGGCGCTGTGTTATGACGCCATCAAAAACGATGGTGTGGGGCTTGCTTTTTTCAATGTTTTCAACCAGTTTGGCAGTTTCCACCCTCGAAATTTCGTTGCCTTCTTCATCAATCAGCACTGCAGTGTGATTTCCCTTAACAGAATCGTATATTCGCTTTATTTTCTCCATCTCGTCATCCAGTTCCTTTTTCTTCATTCCCATGCTTTCCATGTACTGCTCGGCAGGAATCTTGTTTTTCAGTGCCTTCATCACAAGCTTGTATGGTAGCTCTTCAACTTCCCTTGTTGGAGGCGCTCTTGCAACAAAATCAATGTCAGCCACCTGAAGAAGCTCTCTCAAAACAAGTTCTCCCCCTCTGTCTCCATCAACAAAGGCTGTGGCTATCTTTTCATTGCACAGCTCTATGATTGTTTTGGGTATGTTTGTTCCCTCCACCGCTATTGCATTCTTTATTCCATGCCTGAGAAGATTGACAACATCATTTCTTCCTTCCACAACTATTATGGCATCGCTTTTATCCACATTTGGTCCTGCTGGAAGATGTTCTGGGCCATAGTATGTTATCTCCTCCACCTGCACGGACTGCCGTATCTCATCCGCAAGATTCGGCATCTCCTCCTTGCCCTGCTTTATCATGTCCGCAAGAATCTGCTTTGCCCTCTCCACAAGTTTCTTTCTCTTTGCAACTCTTATATCCTCAACCTTCTCGACCTTTATCTCAGCCTTGCATGGTCCTATTCTGTCAACACTCTCTATTCCTGCTGCAATTATTGCAGTTTCCACCTTTTCTAAGGCGGAGGTTAGTGTTAAGCTCCCCTCGCTCTTTCCCTTGTTTGTCTTGAGTTCAACCTCTATTCTTCCTATCCTTGCAGATTTCTGAAGATCTCTTAAATCGAGCTCCTCTCCCATCAAACCTTCTGTCTGCCCGAAAAGAGCCCCTATAACATCGCTCTTATCAACTACTCCATCCACCTTTATTTTAGCCTTTATCAAATATTTTGCCGCTGAAGGATCCAATGACAATGATATCACCTCTTTTAAACCAAATGCCTTAATCACAAACATTATTAAAAGCTTGCGATGATGAGGTTTGTAGAATATCGGAAGAAATAATAATACCTGTCTCCGCTCTTCTTTATCTTTTTATTAAAACCAGAATGTAGTTATCCAGAAGTAAAATATCAATCTAAATATCAAAATAATATTTCAGATAATATTCTCTCCGTATTTGGAATTATTTTCTGTATTTTTGATTGCCGCCATGACATTTACTCTGTGATACTTTAATTACATAATGGATTTGGCTACCTTCAAATCATTTGATATTGCTCTTCTGAATATAAAACCGTTTTCAGTTTATAAAGTGATACATAGACCCCACTGGAGCAATTTTGTTATCTGAGCTGCACAGAACACACCATAATATCCACTTATTTAAACTGTTCTTCTGCCTGATTCAGTTGTAAATATAGAACATTCCAGAGATGGTGGAAAAATTTATTTTATTTCAATTCATGTATCCATAGGAATTGTATGAAAGTTGCAATGGTCACAGAGTGGTTTGATGCGAGGGGTGGTGGAGTTTCCGTGCATGTAAGGTATCTTACTGAGTTCTTGAGTAAATATGGTGTTGAAGTTGAGATAATAACAAGTCGCTGGAATTATGAAGAGATGCCCGTAGATGTACCGGTGCATGTGATTAAAGGACCAAAAGATCCATTTTTTAGAGTCAACATATCTCCCTGGATGTCTAAAGATATGATAAAAATAATAAAAAATGGAAATTTCGATGTTATTCATGCGCATCATGCATTTGCAAGAATGCCTCTTAGTGCCATCAGCATTGCCAGAGAGCTTGGTGTGCGAAGTGTGCTCACCACGCATACAGTATCATTTATGCCAGATTACGAATACCTCTGGAAAACGGTAAGTTACAGTTATCCTCTATATAGAATGATGATATCAAAGGCTGATGAAATAATTGCAGTGAGCGAATCTGCCAGAATGTTCATTTCTTATTTTACTGATGTGCCTGTGATAGTTATACCCAATGGGGTGGATACATACAAATTTAGAAATATTGATAAGCGTATGGCTCGAGAACTGTTGGGGTTTGGTGATGAGCCATTTTTCCTGTATGTTGGCAGACTTGTGAGCAAGAAAGGCCTTTTTACTCTATTATTGGCGTTTAAAAGTGTTTTGAAAGAGGTTCCAGAAGCAAAGTTGAGGATCGCAGGCAAGGGGAAACTAAAAACTGTTCTATCTTCTTTTGCAAAAGCGCTGGGGATTGATAAAAATGTGGAATTTTTAGGTTATGTTCAGGACAATCTTCTAAATCCTCTTTTTTCGTCTGCGGATGTATTTGTTTTGCCGTCGGCATTTGGGGAATCCTTTGGCATAGTTATCCTGGAAGCTATGGCGTCAGGTACTCCAGTGATTGGCACAAAGGTGGGTGGCATAGAAGAAATTCTCAGCAATGGTAATGGTGTATTGGTTCCACCCTCAGATCCATCAGCACTGGCGAATGCTATGATTTCTCTTATAAATGATGCGGATTTACAGAGAAAAATTGTAAGAAGGGCTTTAGAAAGTGTGAGAGAGAAGTACGACTGGAGATGTGTTGCAAAAAAGGTGATGAGTGTTTATGAGAAGTCTTATGTATCGTAGCTCAAAACTCTATACTTTGATGCTTCAAACTATTCATGGAAAGTATTTGGATCGAAGATATCGAGAAATTGCAAGTATTGTGAACAATCGAAGAGTTTTTGGTATTGGATGTGGACCTGCATTACTGGGTGAATACATTGTGAATACATTGGAAAAGATAGATATGCTGGGATGGATTTAAATCAGAAATTCGTGTTGTATGCCAGAAAGAAGGGATATAACTGTACAGTTGGCGATATTTTCGAAGAAGAATCCCCTGTGGTGGATGTTGGTGTGGCAGTAGATGTACATCACTGAAAACCAATTTTAGCACTTTTCAAACGACCCAATTTTTGACATTCAGTTCTTTTTCTATGATTCGGTAAATCAAAACCATGATAATCTGTGAATAAGGCTCTATCTGCCGTTAAAATTATTCTTGCCATCTTAATCACCTTTCATCACAGAACTTGCCATCTTTATAGCGCTGGGAATCGCCCTTCTGAATATGAAGCCCTTTCTTAAGATTAAATCTTTGATGAGATACAACGGGCGTATGTAGAAGGATATATATGCTTTCTGCAACAGTTTTGTTATTTGCTGGGAGGTGAAGTTTTTGAGTTTCATCACAGGATCCAAGGTTGTGTATTTTCTCCAGTTGAAACTCAGTATGAGGTTTTTCGATAAAGAATAATTCCACAATCTTGTTCCGGGATAGGGAGTGGCTATAGTGAACTGTGCATAATCCACTCCCACCCTTTTTGAAAATTTAATGGTTTTCTTTATATCTTTCTTTGTTTCATCAGGGAATCCAATAATGAATGCTCCTAAAGCACGGAGTTTATATTTTTTTGCTTTCTTAACTGCAGCAAGCGATTGCTCCGGTGTTATTCTTTTACCTATAAAATCCAGAGTACGTTTAGAACCGGATTCAATGCCAAAATACACGGTATGACATCCACCCCTTTTAAGAGATTGGGCAATTTCTTCATTAAAAAGATCAACTCTGGAAGAGGCTGTCCACGAAATATCAAGTCCTTCCTCCACAATTCTTTTTGTTATCCTTATCGCTCTTGGTCTGTTAAGAGTAAAGGTATCATCTAAAAACTCTATTTCATGAATCCTGTATTTTTCATGAAGGTATTTCAATTCTTCAATTACCCTTGAATCGCTGTGCCCGCGCCACCTCTTTCCAAATTGAAGAGAAGAAGAGCAGAATGCGCAATTAAACGGGCATCCTCTGCTCGTCATTACAGTTCCAAATCTGACTCCATCTACCTGATATTTTTCCATTGGAAGTAAATCGTAGGAGGGCATGGGAATTGTATCAACATCCTTTATAAGAGGGCGCGGAGGATTATTCTTTATTTTACCGCCCATATTTATGCTTAACCCCAAAATATTTGAGACATCTCTATTTTTTTCTAAGGCATCAATAAGCTGTTTGAATGTTATTTCTCCTTCTCCCCTCACTATAAAATCTATGCATGGACATTCTTTGAATGTTTTTTCGGGAACAAATGTTACATGCGGTCCTCCTATTACGATTTTCACATTTTCATTATGTTTTTTTGCCATTTTTGCGACAGTATATGCATCAGGAATCATGGATGTGGTTGAGGTGATACCAATAACATCGGGGTCATAACTCCTTATTATTCTATCAACATCCTCGTATGTATAATCTTCTGCCAGAGAATCAACTATGTGAATATCATGTCCATCTCTCACCATGGAAGCCAGATATGCCAAACCGAGAGGTGGACCTGTTGTTCCGACAATTGCTTTAATTGCACTTATAGTTGGGGGAGAGAGTAGCAGAATTTTCATTTAGCTCACCTCTATTTTTTCTATCTTTATATCCATCGGTTCCAGGGGCTTATCAACATCAACACCTTTCCTGATTGCCCATTTTCTTATGCTTTGAACAATCAATCTTGAACCGAACTTTGCAAGTGGCATGAATACCAGTAAATTTGGATTCCCTTTAGTTACTCTCTTTAAACCGTGGTCTACCTCCCATGCGAGATGTCTCCATGCATGATAAATATGCAGAATTCTTCCTTTGGTAAGATGCTCCTCAACATTAAAGAATTCCTTCTCCTTCAAACTGGCCATGGGAACAAAACCCAATGGAGTTACAGAGAAATGTGCTTTCTCACCCAGTTTTTCATATAATTTATTCTCCATTGTAACAATCAGCCTTGCTGTATCTATCTCATCTTCATCTGTCTCCCAGGGCAGGCCAACTATAGTTGTATATGCCGGAAACCAGTAGAATTTATTGAATGCGTATGTTCCGTTTAGCAGAACCCAGGGCCATTCATCAGCGCTGAATGGTTTCATCTTGTTGTTTGCTATCTTTTTTATCAACTCTGGAGAGGCTGTCTCAAACCCAACCTGGATGCCAATCCATTTATTCAAATTTGCGTGGTCCAGCTCAGCAACCCTTTTAAGTATCCGTGGCGCAGCAAGAGCGCCTGCCACAGTGCCATGAGTGGGATTTGCGAAATCAGCTTTACTTAAAACCTCTTCAAATAAATTGATTACAGCATCTTCATTTGGATAAAAATTTCTCCTGTCCTCTACCATATAATTAAATATGTCCTCGCTGTGCAACCATGCCGTCCTCTGCCCGGCACCCAGATTTATATCCACTTCTTTCAATATTTTTTCTAAAGGATAAAATCTTGCCCTTCTCAAATTTGGAGAACAAAATCTGCACCCTCTGCCACATCCACGCATAACCTCTATCATTCCTTTATAGGTGGGATTTACAACTGTGGGAATATCCTCAATCTTTGGCCAGTTTTTAATCTTTATAAAATTATCTGCTCCTTCATTTTCTATATCTCTGAAAATATCTCCTATGACGTGCTCGGTTTCTCCCCATATTACATGGTCTATGCCTAACTCTTCCGTCAGATCCTGCTTCAATTCAAACTGCCATCCCGCCTGGCTTCCAACAACTATCTTGAATTTATATCCCTTTCTTTCTCTGTAATCCCTTAATCTTCTTATAAAGGAAGTAAAAAGATATTTTGAATAGGATGTTTTCTTACCTCCCTCAGTAAACATTAAAGTTACGGGCCCCAAACCATAAGGGTCCATTGTGTTCACTCCAACTATCGTTGTTTTCTCATCTATAAATTTTTCAATCTTTTTTGGATGAGCGACTATGATATCCTCTCTCTTAAAGCCATCTTTTATAAGTGCTGCCTCCACCTTTCTTATTGCATATGGGGCCTGGATTAACATACCCCCCCTGTCTGGAAGCTGGGTGTCCAGAATTTTGTATATAAACTTTGGCACAGTTTCAACGGGTGCACATGGTAAAAAATCGAGAAGAGGTATATTCCTAAATGTGGATGTCAAGCTTGGGTCAGAGGTTAGGACTATTCTCATTCTAATCACTTATCTGGAAGAGTTTGAGTTATCTTTTTCCACTCTTTTTCCATTATTATACATCCCGGATCTGGAGAAAGAATATCTCCGTAATAGGCATATGCCCTTGCCCTGCATCCTCCGCAAACATATCTGAATGAGCAGGTGTGGCACGCGTAATTTTCTGCATCTCTGTCTCTCAATTTGTTGAATACTTCACTGTTTTTCCATACATTTGTAAATCCATCTTTTAGAACATTACCTACTTTTATTGGAAGGAATACACACGGTTGGATATCTCCATTATGCTCTATTGAACAGTAAATTCTTCCTGCTCCGCATCCTCCAATGAATTCTGTTAAAGCCTTGGCGGCGCCACCAAATTCTGCAGGTATTTCCATTTCAGCAAAATGAGTTGGTGATACCTTATCTCCTGTGCCTTTATCCATTGCAGTTATTGATATTCTTGCATATGCAGGACATGTGGAAAAAATCTGCATTTTTCCTTTTTCCCATTCATCATATAAATACTTCATAAGTTTTTCTCTTTCAATGGGGCTGAGATCTTCTTTCACTATCTCCTTTCCTCTCCCGGTTGGTATGAAATTGAAAACAATAAATCTATCCACCATTAACTTTCTGGCAAGCTCTATCATTTCTGGGAGGATATCCAGATTATAGTGAGTTATGGTGGTGGCTATACCTGTGGATAAACCGGCATCTCTTGCATTTTTTATACCCCTTACTGCCCTCTCAAATGCATTCTTAACTCCTCTAAACTCATCATGAATTTCAGAATTCGGGCCATCCAAGCTAACTTCAACATATCTTATTCCAGTCTCCTTCAATCTTTTTGCAATATTCTCTGTTATCAGTGTCCCATTTGTCGCAATCGAAATATAAAATCCTTTTGAAGCGGCGTATTCTGCAACTTTCCAGAAATCTTTATTCATCAACGGCTCTCCTCCTGAGAAAGATATTGCTGCCACACCTGCCTCATCCAGTTGGTCAACAACATTTAATTTTTCTTCTAAAGTAAGTTCATCAGGTGCCGGATATGGCGTTGCATTGGCGTAGCAATGCTTGCATTTGAGATTGCATTGCTTTGTAAAATCCCATACAACCATAAAAGGGGCAATTAATCTCTGGGGTTTTGTAATCCCGTATTCGGCAATACTCCTTATTACTACTGCAAAACCTTTTCTCATATAGGGATCTTTAAGAAATTTTTTAATTGCATCTGGTTCTGCACCAAATTTTTCAGCACCTTTTTCAAGTGTACTTCCTACAATCTTGGCATGAAGACCTTCTCTAACATCTTCTGGCTCTTCAACACCTGCATATATCGCAAATGATTTCTCCAATTTTTTCACTTCGGTCATTTTTTTCAGAATGAAATTTATAAATTTATGATCCATAATTTTGTGGAGATATTCTATGATCTCCCCTTCATTCATGTTATTTTTCATGTTATTTTTCTCACTCATTGCTACCCACCTCTTCATCAATCTTTCCCAGATATCTCAAACCATCTTCTATATGCTTAATTAATTCTCTATATTTATCTTTTTTATTTTCAAGAGATTCCCTCGCCTCGGTAAGAAATTTTATGACTCTTCTTCTTTCATTAGTTATTATTTTTACAAAATCAATAACTGCTCTGTAAGCGTAACATTTGCCCTTTTTATCTCTCTCTACAAGTTCATACCTCCTTAAATGATTTAGAGCATTGACCACAGAACTATATGCATAGTCTATTTCTTGAGATATCTCCTTAGCACTCATGGGGGTGTTTTTAATTGCAAGTAAGGCGTATATTGTTGCTTCAATATCTCCCAAACCCCAGTGTGCCATTACTTTTTTTAAAGTGCGAAATGCTGCATGGTTTATAATATTTCTCATGTATTTGAGATATATCATAATGATATATAAATATTCCTCCTATTTTTAACCAGCTCTTCATTATATTTTCTTTACCCCTTCCAAAGAATGGAAAAAAGAAAAGAATAAAATTTGCTATTCGTTCAACAAAGCAGTTATATGTATAACTCAGGCATCATCAAAACAAAATGAACAAATTTATTCATCATCACACATTCATTTTCATTTGATTTTTCATCTGTTAAATTAAACTTTAACGGGGTTAAAATTCTTTTTAGGTAGTGTTTATTTATATGCCTAATTTTAAGGTTTGATGCAGAATAATGATTATCTACCGAAGTTCAATAAGTATGCGAAAGATTATGTCCCGCATGTTAATACTCCAGTGGAGAAGGCAGTTTATGAGCCAAAGAGCTTTTTCAGCATTCCCGACAGGGAGGCAAATGAGTACAAATTCAAGGCAATAAAGTATGCATTCAAACATCATTATGAGAACAATTCATTTTACAGGCAGATGTGCAAGGAGAAGGGTGTGACTCCAGATGATATAAAGAGTATAGATGATTTTGTTAAGATTCCTCTTGTGCCTCATGAATTTTTTAAAGGTTATCCATCCGGCAAGGAATTTGCCATGTGGCTTGTTAGCATAATGAGCATTGACCCTCCAAAAATAGTTGTTAAGGGTAAAAATCCAACATATGATGATGTTATCTCAGCCTTTGCAGATGCCGGCATAGTTGTTGCATACAGCAGCGGAACGACGGGCAGATTCACATTCATACCCAGAGATGAGAACACATACAAGATGGCGGAATATTCCATAGGAAAGAGTGCCATTGACATGCTCCAGCACTGGTGGGATTATGATACCTATGCATATCTTCTATTCCCCGATCCCAGAACAACAAACATATATGTGGGAAAGGTTACAAGAATTCTCTTTGATGTTGTGAAGGATACGAGAGTTGCTATTGAAACGAAAATAACCACAGACCTGCTCCGCATTTCCATGGGAAACGTTAGAAATCTGAAGGAAAAGATGTTGAGCAAGCTCATAGCAAGCAAAATGAAGAAGATGAATGACCAGATGGTAAATAAGATAATAAAATGGGCTGATGAAAGGAATAAGAACAAAGACAGGATATTCTTTGCAGGCGCTCCCTTCATACTCAACATGGTCATGGAAAAGATGGATGAGGATGGCATTCGGTATGATTTTGGAGAAAGAGGAGCGATACTCACGGGCGGCGGCTGGAAGACGCAGGAGGACAAAAGATTGCCTGTTGAGGAGTTCAGAAAGAAGGTGGAGGAGTTTTTCGGCATACCTCCTGAGAATACTCTTGACTTATATGCCATGGTGGAGGGAAATGGATTCATTGTTCACTGTCCGGAGAGCCATTATCTGCATATTCCAAAAACATATTATCATCCCATTGTGCTTGATGAGAATGATGAGCCTGTAGCTCCAGGAGAGGAGGGCAGGTTTGCATTCCTTGATGCTATTCCAAAAAGTTATCCTGGTTTCATAAAGACGGGAGATAAAGTGAAGCTTATCGATAGCTGCGATTGCGGAAGAGAGGGTTATGTTCTTGAGCCTGAGGTTAGCAGAATAAGGGGCGAGGAAATAAGAGGTTGTGCTGAGGAAATGAGAAGAATTTTGAGAGAGGGATAAAAATGAGGAAGTTAAGAGAGATAAGGGAGAAGGGCCACATCATGCCCTGGAGAATGTTTAAGGTGACCATGCGCGCCTTGCCACCACTGGTAAAGGCAATGGTAAAGCATCCTGTAATGATAATCAAGAGCAACATGAATGCAAAGAAAATGATGGCAGAGATGAAATATGAGCTGCCATATGAAATACCCGTGTATAAACCAGGTATGCCCTACTGCAAATCAAATAAGAGGTATCTCAGGCCAACCCATCTATGCAATCCTCATGCACCTGAGATAGTAGCCCTTGCCAACGAACTTGGAGCATTCCAGCTTGATGATTATGAATATGCGGAGAATGTTTTCAACTTTGTCAAAAACAACATAAAACTTGCATTTGTCGGGCTGGATAGAGAGGTGGATACTTTGAGAAGAGGAGCCGGAACATGCGTTCATCAGCTTTCATTGCTTATTGCACTTCTCAGAGCAGGATGTGTTCCAGCAAGATACAGGCTATACAGTCTTGCCGTGGTTGAATCTCTTTATGAAAATGAGGTGAAAGCATCTGAAGTGGTTAGAGAATGGTATGATGCGATGGGGGCCTTCATGCTTCATGGCACTGGAGAGGTTTACATAGATGGTGAGTGGCTTACGGCTGACCCAACATTCACGCCAGCCTACGAAGCAGCCATGGGATTGCCACTTGCAAAGTTTGGCGAGGATCCTGTTGGCGTGTGGAACTTCCCGGTTGAGGGAACAGTAATGAGACTGGAAGGTCTGCCTTATGGGGCTGGAGCAGCATGGAACATCCTTGCAAATTTCATTGCAAAGGGAGAGAGGCTTAAGATAGACATGAGTATGGAGAGGGCAAGGGAGGAAGGAAGAAGGATACTTGAAGAGATGGGAATGGAAGCATATGATGAGATGGTTAGGAGGAAATATAAGGCAAAGATACCAAAAATAACCCTGGAAAAATCTCCACAGCTTGTATTCGTAGATTAAGGAAAGCCGAACAAAACGTATTTAAATTTATTCCCTTTTCCTATTTGGAGGTAAATAAAAATGAAATCTAAAATGCTGGCAGTATTTGTGGTTGCTGCAATGCTTGCAGCGGGTTTTGTTTCTGCAATTAACATGCAGATAGAGAAGAAAGAAATAAGAATAACAGGTGTGGCATCAGGCAATAGCTTGAGTGTTGCAGTGCACAAAATAAAGCCAATGAATCTTGCCATGGAAGGAAAGGAGATAAAGAATGCATTTCATCCTGTGGCAAGAACCACGGATATACCTGTAGGAAATCAAGAAACGACGGAGATGCATCCTACCGTTGCTACAGATGGCAAGGTTTATTTTGCGGGATATACAAATTCAGAGGATATTCTCACACAGGATATATATATGGCATATTCTCCAGATGGAACAAACTGGCAGCCAACAGGGTACTGGAACATAGATGGAGTTGAGGATTATCCATCCTTTGATTACTGGGGAAATGGAAAGTATTACGGAACATTCCAGCCTGATCCAAGCACTTCCTATCAGTATCTCATGAACGCATCTGACATAACTGATCCAAGCACATACAGTCTTGTTTACTGGGACTGGAGCAGCTATGGATGGTATGATTTTAAAGAGCCTGCCATAGCATGTGACGGCAGCCAGAATCCATGGGAATATGGATTTATAGCAACAATAGCATCAACAACCTACACTGGTTATGAATGCACAAATGCTCCTCATATGTTCTTTGCAGACCCGGAGGATTCAAATAGAGGTTATATAAGCTGGTATAACACATACAATAACACAATGCACTGCGATGTGGATATTGATACCTCAACTCATATGGGTTACGCAGTTTATGACTGGCTCAATGAAAGCAGCAGCAAGTGGACAATCCTTATCTGGGAGAGAAGCTTTGAAGATCCTTTAAATGGAGACAGCACAGTTATTGAACTGAACAGTCAGCACAATGACCAGGTTCCATCTGTTGGAGCGGCAGGTGGATATGTTTACATAGCATGCCAGGAGGATTATAATATACCCGGTAAGAATGACATAGTTTGCTATTACAGCCATGATGGTGGCGTCACCTGGGAGGAGAGCGTTATAGCAGGAGATCCTGCAAAGGATGAGATGTATCCAAAGATTATTGCCTATGGCGACAGCGCAGCCTGCATATATCTCATGGATGGTGATGTGTACTATTCATTTACCACAGATGGAGGAGCAACATGGAGCGAGCCTGAGAAGGTAAATGATAATGCTGGCTCTGTTGTAATGGAATACAGGTCTGCAATGCTTGCCAAGGGTGGAGCCGTAATGTGGACAGATAATCAGGCAGGAAATTATGACGTGTATTATGACAATGTTGGAGTGCCATCAGCTCTGATTACCATAGAGGGCATAAAGGGAGGATTTGGAGTAAGTGCAACCATAAAGAACATTGGAGGAGCAGCTGGAAAGAGCATACCATGGAGCATAAAGTTTGATGGACTTGTTTTCCTAAACAAGGAGAAGAGTGGAACAGTTGATATAGCTCCTGGAGAGGAGAAGACAATCAGCACAGGATTTGCCCTTGGAATAGGCCCTGTCACAGTAACAGTAACAGCAGGAAGTGATACAGCAACTGCCAAAGGATTCATGCTTGGTCCCCTTGTGCTGGGACTCAAGTAATCTTTTCCCCTCTTTTTTGATTTTTAATGGCTTTTTTGAAATATCTCCCAAATCTTAAAAATGTTTATTAACTTCATTCATTTTCTTGCTTGATGTACATTCGACAGCCAATTGTAGCAGTCCTCGGTCATGTTGACCATGGAAAAACAACATTGTTAGATTACATAAGAGGCTCTGCCATAGCTGCAAGGGAGGCAGGCGCCATTACGCAGCATATTGGCGCCACTGAAGTACCGCTTGATGCTATAGAAAAGATTTGCGGAAACCTGCTCAAAGGAAAGAAGTTTAAGATTCCGGGGCTGCTATTTATCGACACCCCAGGACATTTTGCATTCATGACTTTGAGGGCGAGAGGTGGTGCTCTTGCTGATATAGCTGTGCTGGTTGTTGATATAAACGAAGGTATACTTGATCAGACTGAAGAATCGATAAAAATACTTAAGAAGTACAAAACCCCCTTTGTTGTTGCTGCCAATAAAATAGATGCCATACCGGGATGGAGAAAGGTTGATGGAATCATTTCAAAAAGAATTGAACAGCAAAATGATATGGCGAAGAAAGAGTTTGAGGAGCGATTGTATAAACTCATAGGAGGACTGTATGATAGGGGTTTTTCATCCGAGAGGTATGACAAAATAAGGGATTTTACAAGAAACATTGCTGTTGTTCCCATCTCTGCAAAAACAGGGGAGGGCATACCTGAATTGCTTATGATACTCATAGGACTGGCACAGAGATATCTTGAAAAGAATCTGGAGAGCGAGGATAAGGCAGGAGAGGGGACAATACTGGAGGTTAAGGAAGAGAGAGGACTTGGAACGACGGTGGATGTTATTGTTTACAATGGGACCATAAAAGCAGGTGATAAGATTGTTGTTGGTGGGAGAGATGGTGCATTCATAACGCAGGTTAGAGCATTGCTTAAGCCCAAGCCACTGGATGAAATAAGGGATCCAACTGACAAATTCCAAAATGTTAAGGAATGCATAGCAGCATGCGGAATAAAGATTGTTGCTCCAGAGCTTGAGAGAGCGTTTGCGGGCGCCCCCATAAAGGTGCTTGAGAATGAGGAAGAGGATATCAGGAAGATAGAGAAGGAGATGAGAGCAGATATTAAAACAGATGATGAGGGAATAATTGTAAAGGCTGATGCCCTCGGCTCTCTGGAGGCTCTTTCATTTTTACTCAGGGACAAGGGAATAAAGATAAGAAAGGCTGAGGTGGGGGATATTTCGAAGAGGGACATAATGGAGGCAACCACAAATGCAGACAGACTTAATAAAGTAATACTGGGATTCAATGTCAGAGTTCTTGAGGAAGAGCATGAGGATGTGGAAATAATTGTTGATAGAATAATATACAAACTTCTTGAGAAATTTGAGGAGTGGAGAGAGAATAAGAAGAAGGAAATAGAGGAGGAGAGGAGAAAGGAGATAACATATCCCGGAATGATTTTGCTTTTGCCTGACTATGTATTCAGGGTGAGCAAGCCAGCCATAGTTGGGGTGAGGGTGGTTGCGGGAGAAATAAGAACGGGGCAAAAGCTCATAAGAGATGATGGCAAGCAGGTGGGGAGAATAAAGAGCATTCAATCTGACAAGAGAAGCGTTCAGGTGGCAAAGCAGGGAATGGAGGTTGCCGTTGCCATAGAGGGAGCAACAGTTGGAAGACAGATAAAGCCAGGGCAGACGCTGTTTGTGGACATTTCTCAGGAAGAGGCAAGAAAGTTGCAGGAAATGGAACTCTCTCCAGATGAGGCAGATGTGCTCGACAAACTAATAAAAATAAAAAGAAAGGAGAACAAATTATGGGGGGCATAGATATATTCCCCTATGAGCCGAGAGAAAACCAGATAAAAATAATGGAGGATATACTCTCTGCCCTATCAAATAAAGAAAATTTTATATTCAACGCTCCTGCAGGCAGCGGAAAAACAGCATGCGTTTTGTCCTCCTCCTTAAAATTTGCACTGGAGAATGGCAGGAGAATAATATATCTCACAAGAACAAATTCTCAGCAGAGACAGGCCATAAAGGAATTGAGGGCAATTTCCAGAAAAATTGATTTCAAGGCCATTGCAATCCAGGGAAAGGCGAACATGTGTTTGCTCATAGAGCAGATGCCATCCATGAAGGAGGGCAGCAATGAGGATATATCACGACTATGCAATGCCAGAAAGAAAAAGAGCATAGAGCATCTTAGAGGCATAAAGCATGAGAATAGATGCACCTTCTTTGAAAATTTCATAATGAACAGGGAAAAACTGATTTTTTCTGGCATACTCTCAGCGGAGGAGATGATGGAGTATGGGAGAAAGCATGGAATATGCGCCTATGAGATAAATAAATTGAATATATCAGATGCAGATGTTGTTGTGGCGCCATACACATACATATTTGATCCATCTTTGAGAGAGAAATTCATATCGTGGTATGGTGGTAGATTTGATGACACAATACTCATAGTTGATGAGGCTCACAACCTTCCTGATTTTGCAAGGGAAGTGATGAGTGTTTCTTTATCCATCGGCACCGTAAAAAATGCGATGAAGGAGTATGAGGAGTATAACATTTCGGATGAGATTATATTTGAAGTCCTTGTCCTGCTTGCAGAACTCATGGAGGGAATGGAAGAGGAACTTAAATTTTCAGAAACGGATGACATGCTCATTGAGGGCAGAATTGAAAGGGAGATGAAGGAAAGGGGTTTTGGAAGGGATAACCTAAAAAAGGTGGCTGAAGGCATGATGGTATATGGTGATGTTGTATCTGATATGAAGGAGAGCCAGAACATGTTGCCCCGCTCATATCTCAGAAGTACGGGAAATTTCATTGATATGTGGCTGGATACAGATGCCAAGTGGGTTAAGATAGCGGAAATGGGGACGAGAGGGACAAGAATAGAGGCATACTGCATGGAGCCTTCTGTGGCCACATCCGTCATCAATAATTTTTACTCCAGCATTCACATGTCCGGCACATTGGAGCCAGTGGAGGAGTATGTGATGAGCATAGGAATAGAGGGAAAGATTGCCAGATATGGCTCTCCTTTTCCGGAAGAAAACAGAAAGGTTGTTTATGTTAAGGGGGTCACAACAAAATACTATATGGGCGATGAAATGCTGTCCAGAATAGCTGAAATGGTTGTTAACACAGTCAATAAAGCGGGAAAAAATACACTCATATTCTTTCCCTCCTACTCTATAATGGAGAGATTTTTATCCCTGCATCCAGAATTCAATTTAAAGGTTTTTGTGGAGAGAAAAAACGAAAAGCATGTTCAGCTTATCAAAAAAATAGATAGTTTTCGTAAGCATGGGGGTGTTTTTCTTTCCGTGATGGGCGGCAGGCTGGCGGAGGGAGTGGATTTTCCGTCGGATGAGCTTGAGATGGTGATAATATTCGGCATACCATATCCTCCTCCCTCCTCAAAGATGTTTGCACTGCAGCATTACTACGATAGAAAATTCGGGAATGGATGGAAATATGTTGTTGAGGCAAAGGCTGTGAGAAGAATCCTGCAGGCTGTTGGAAGGTTGATAAGGAGTGAGAATGACAGGGGCATTGCCATAATAATGGATGAGCGGGCAAAAAGATTCACAAAATACATTGAAATGGAAGAGGTTTCCTCTCCTGCAGAGGTTGTAATGGAGTTTTTCCAAAAAATAAAATAATGAATGCATGATATTGTTGCATGATATGTCCTCTTGACTTTAGATATGGCAGGGATGAAATAAAAAATATTTTCAGTGAGGAGAGCCGGCTGCAGTACTGGCTGAGGGTGGAGGCAACACTTGCCAAGGCTCATGCGCATGTGGGAAATATTCCCAAGGAAGCTGCAGAGGAGATAGAAAAGAAGGCAAATCTGAAGTATGTTAAGATTGAAAGAGTTAAGGAGATAGAGAAGGAGATAAGGCATGATGTCATGGCAATGGTGAAGGCTCTTGCCGAGCAGTGTGAGTACGGAAAATATATACACCTGGGAGCAACATCCTATGATATAGTGGATACATCAAATGCTCTTCAGATGAGAGATGCTCTGAACATAATTGAGGATGAAATGAAAAAACTGCTGAAAACCCTCCTCTCCCTTGCAAAAAAATATAGAAACACTGTCATGATTGGAAGAACTCATGGACAGTTCGCTCTTCCCATAACATTTGGTCTGAAGATGGCCGTTTTTGCATCCGAGGTGGGAAGGCATATAATGAGGTTGAGGGAAGTAAGAGAGGAAATATCAGTGGGAAAAATGTCAGGTGCTGTTGGTACAGGAGCTGCCTTCGGAGAAAAATTCTTTGAAATACAGGATTTTGTCATGAAGGAGCTGGGTTTGAAGGCAGAGATTCCCGCAACCCAGATTGTTGGTAGAGATAGATACATATCTCTTTTCAGCCTTCTTTCAAATATCGCTGCCTCCATGGAAAAGTTTGCCACAGAAATAAGAAATCTTCAGAGAAGCGAGATAGGAGAGGTGGAGGAATTCTTTGAAAGCAGCAAGCAGGTTGGCTCCTCAACAATGCCTCATAAAAGAAATCCAATAGTGTGCGAGCAGATAAGCGGGCTTTCCAGAGTTATAAGAAGCAATCTTATCCCCGCCTGGGAGAACGCTATACAGTGGCATGAGAGGGATTTAGCAAATTCGTCATCAGAGAGATTCATAATTCCCCATGCTCTTGTGCTGACTGACTGGGTGGTATATCAGATGAACAGGGTATTCTCAAACATCGTTGTGAATGAGGACAGAATGAAGGAGAATATAGAGAAAAGCATGGGCCTGCCGATGGCGGAGGCTGTCATGATAAAGCTGGTGGAAAAAGGAATGAGCAGACAGGATGCTCATGAGCTCTTGAGACAGTGTTCAATGGAAGCAAGGGAGAGAAAAGTGCATTTGAGGGAGGTTCTTAAAGATCACGGAATTGATAAAAAGATTGATGTGGATGAATTGTTCAGGCCTGAGAATTATACTGGAAAGGCTGGAGAGATTGTGGATATGGTTGTTGAGAAATTATCCAAAGAAATCTGATATATCGAAATCAAGCTTATTGAGCATGTTTATAACCCTGCTGTCCCCTCTGAATTCATAATTATTCATGAAAAATGATATTCCTCCCATCATGAATCCCCCAGAAAATGCTCCATGCCTGAATTTATTCATTCCATCTACATCTATGAGGGCGGAGACACCCATGAACGGGGCTGATGCCTGAGAATAGCTTCCCGCCTTGTATATATCATTTCCTATGAAATCTATTATTGCTGCAAATCCCATTTTTCCTGCATATCCCTGAGAATTATCTCCTGCCTGATAGTAGTCATCTCCTTCCATGTTGAGAAGAATTGCAACTCCTTTGTTATTGCTCCCTGTTGCAAATGCCTGAGATGCATTTCTGGCAAGAAACATGTCATTTCCGGAAAGATCTATGAGAGCTGAAACCCCATCGAAAGAGCTTGCCTGCGAGAAATTTTTTGCATCGTATATGTCATCTCCCGATACATCAATCAAAATGGAGAAAGACGACTCGGAATAACACTGCGTTCTCTCATTTCCTTTGTAGATATCACATCCAGATGCATCAAATAGCAAGGCAAGGCTGTTGTTATAGGAGGAGCATATGCTTCCATTGTATCTGTCATTTCCGTTCAGGTCCATGGTGAGGGCAAAGCCGTTACTGGCAGTGCATGTGTTAAGATAATTATCATTGCCTTCCTCATCATATATTACACAGCTTCCGTTTATGGAGTCAATATTTCTGTATTTATCATTACCCATGGAATCAAAAATGAAGGAGTTGTTCATATTTCTGTAAATATCATCTCCACCTGTTTCTATTATGAATCCGGGAGATGTATAAACATCATTTTCCTTTCCGCCTATCACAAACAGGCCATATGGCCCTCTCACTGTGGATGAATTTATTTTTTCAATTATTGGAGCAGTTTCTCTTATTGCATTTATTATTCTGAACATGGAATTCATGTTATTCTCATTTGCCGTTTGAATATAGGAGTAGATGAGAAGGGCTATTGCCGCTCTCTGCTCCTCAGTTAATGATAAGGAATTTACAAACTGCTCTACCTCTGTGCCGTTGTACTCCATTCCCGTAAAATTGTAGTAGTCCTTCATTGCCTTTGATAACCAGTTGTTGCTGTCTTCTCCATTTATCACTATTAAATCCTCATATATGTTACCAGAGGAAAAGAAATTATTTTTTATTGCCATGCCAAAAGAGTGAACAAATCCTGTTATGTCCTCCTTGCTTGGTAGATCCTCTATATTAATATCGCTCTTTTCATAACCATGGGATGGCTGGTCAACCAGCAGGACAATTAATATGAGGAAAGGAATAATCTTTTTCACTTTCTATTAAAACATCAATCCTATATATTCTTTATGAAAGATGCTTCAATTCTTCCAGCTCTTCTTCCAGTTTCTTTATCTTTTCCTTTATCTTCTCAAGCTTTTTCTCATATTTCTCCATCAGCTTATTGTATTTCTTTTCGTTTATCTCGTGCTTTCTCTTCTTCAAATCCTTTATATCCTCTCTTATCATCGCCCTTATTGAGTTCAGATCTTCAATCTTATCCTGGATTTTCTCCTTTCTCTTGTTTGCATCCATGATAGTAATATAAATCTATAAAAAAAGCTTTATGATTTATGAAAGTTAAAAGATTACTTGGTTATGGAATGGAATCAAATGTTTATCTGATACTTGACGAAAAAGTTGTTATGATTGATACCGGAACAGGATTTGAACATGAAGAATTGATGGAAGAGGTGAAAGAAATTGTTTCACCAGATAAAATAGATTATGTGATAATAACCCATGAGCATTTTGATCATTGCGGGGGTGTGAAGAAAATTAAGGAGGAAACCATGGCGGAGATAATGATGCATGAAATTGCCGCTGAAATTGTGGAGAGCGGAAATTCAATATATGCATCCTTTTTTGGAGCAAGCCAGGAAAAATGCAGTGTTGATGTTAAATTCAGAGGAGGGGAAGTGCTGAATATTGGAGAAGGAAAACTCAAAATAATATATACGCCAGGGCATTCTCCGGGTAGCATATCCATATATGAGGAAAGAAGCAGAACATTATTCTCGGGAGATACAGTTTTTTCGGGGGGCTATGTTGGAAGAACTGATTTTTATGGTGGTGATATCAATGCTCTTGGAAAATCCATCTTGAAACTGGCGGAACTGAATGTTGAAACCCTCTGTCCCGGACATGGAGAAATGGTGGAGAATGGCGGAGAGCATATAAGAATGGCTCTTTTCTATCTCAATCTTCTATGATTGGTTTATATGAAGAGATTTTATCTATTGCCTCCTCTATATTCTCCACCTTTGTTACAAGATAATATGATATCTTTTCCTCTCCTCCCTCTATTCTGCTTACCTTCATTATATATCCATCCTTGCCTTCATAGATTATCTCCTTTTTCACTTTCTCCTGACTTTTTTCCGGGTTTTTCTCGGTCATTTTGTTCTCCAGTCCCTCATCAATGAGTCTCTCTATTTCCTTTAAGCTCTCCTTTGCTCTCTTTTCCCATGTCTTTTCCTTCAGTTTATCCTCCATACCAGAAAAGTATTCTTCCTCCATCTTCCTTTTCCTTTCATAAGGCAATGAGAATTCAGGCAGTACAAATTCCTTAACCATGAGAATTATTCAAGTAGCATTTAAAAAATTAACTGAGTTTGAACTGCTTCATCAGTTTGCGCTGCATTTTTTTGTTTGAGAAACTCTTCATCATTTTCTTTGATATGTTGTATTGTTTGAGAAGCTCCTTTACATCCTTTGCCTCCACTCCTGCTCCTCTCGCTATCCTCTTTATTCTTGATGACTTTATTATGGACGGATTTTCAAGCTCTTCCTTCGTCATGGAATCCATTATCACCTTGAATTTTTTGAGCCTCTGCTGCGCTGCATATATATCATCATCTTTCATCTTCCCTCCGAAGGGGAGAAGTTCCATTATCTTGTTCAGGGGTCCCATTCCAGAAAGCATCTCCATCTGTTCGTACATGTCAATCAGTGTGAATCTGCCGCTCATCATCTTCTTTGCCTTCTCCTCCAGATCCTTCTCCTTCCCCTTTGCAACTTCTCTTGCCCTCTCCATCAGCGTTTCCAGATCCCCCATGCCCAGCAGACGGGAGAGAAAACGGGCCGCATTGAATTTCTCCAGGTCATCCATATGCTCTCCAGTTCCCACATATATTATCGGCGCTCCTGTCTCAGCCACAGCGGAGAGGGCGCCGCCGCCCTTTGCGGTGCCGTCCATTTTGGTGAGTATCACGCCTGTTATTCCTATGGCCTCGTTGAAAGCCTTTGCCTGCTTTCCTGCCTGCTGGCCCACTGAAGCATCTATGACGAGGATTTTTTCATCGGGTTTGGCAATGGATGCTATTCTCTTCATTTCATCTATTAAATCGTCTTCAAGGGAGTGTCTTCCTGCCGTGTCTATTATTATTACATCATATCTGGAGAATTTTTCCAGGCCTTCCTTTACTATCTCTTCAGCTTTCCTGCCCTCTATGCCTCCATGAACCGGAACATTTATTCTCTCTGCTATTGTGGCAAGCTGCTCATATGCTGCGGGTCTGTGAATATCGGCTGCTATGAGAGCCACTTTCATCCCTCTTTTCTGGAACTTTCTTGCCAGTTTTCCGCAGGTTGTTGTTTTTCCCTGGCCATATAATCCAACCATCATTATTCTCTGCCTTTTCAATGGCAGCTCCCTTCCCTCTCCAAGTATTGATGAAAGCTCTTCATAAAGAATTTTGAGAACATGCTCTCTGTTGCTCATTCCCTTTGGAGGTTTTTCCTCAAGAGCCCTCTTTTCAATCTTTTTTGAAACCTTTAAGACAAGGGAAACATTCACATCCCCCATTATCAATGCTCTTTGAATATCCCTAACAACTTCCTTTACGAGGGATTTATCCACAAATGGAGCATTTGCAACCTTTTTGAAAGCGCTTTTTAAAGCCTCACCAAAATTTTTCAGCATCTTAAAATGAAAAAAAATGTTGTTAATATATTTTGGGATATGGGCTGCTTAACTATACTTCTTGAAGCCCATTTCCTCTGCTACTTCTCTGAAGCACTGTCTGCAGAGATGCATTCCATATCTTCTTATTATTCCTCTTTTCCTTCCGCATCTCTCACATCCTTCTATTCTTCCATACTTCTTCTTTTTCTCCTTTATCTTCACTCTATCACCTCCACATTAAACTCCTTCTTCATGAATTCCATTGTTTCCTCTTTCTTAACTCTATGCTTTGCTGGCAATTTTCTCTTTTCTATTCTTCTCTTCTTTATTCTGTATCCCGGCTTTTCCATCGTAACGCATATGTCCATTCCGAATATGCCCACCTCAGGATCGTACTTCATGTCCTTGAATTCTGTGTGGTCTGTTATTCCAAATGCAAAATTTCCCTCTTCATCAAATGACCATGCTGGCAATTTATAATTTCTTACCCACAAAGCTTCCTTCAGGAATTTTATTGCCTTCTCCTTCCTCAGTGTTACCTTGCAGCCTATGGGCATGCCTTTTCTTATGCCAAAATCTCTGTTGGTCATCTTGGATATTGTCCTCACGGGTTTCTGTCCTGTAAGTTCTTCCAGTAATTTTTCAGCCTTCCTCAGCCTCTCTCCGCCTTCTCCAACACCAATATTTACGGTAACCTTCTCTATCCTAACATTCTGCATCGGGTTACTCATAGATATCCACCTTCGGCAACTCTACAACCGGTTTATCCTTTCCAACAGGAAATACATATGGTTTGATTGTGGAAAAGTTCTTCATCTTTACAATATTTGGCATACTGCTTCTTGTTATTATTTCCTCATCAATTTCATCAATCTCTCCAGCATGCTCTCCTCCAGTTATTAGGGCAAGGTATCCCTTTTTGAACGGAATTTCATCAATTATCTCCTGCTCCGGAACCTTTATTTTGAGTACATCTCCTGTTTTGTATTTATCTTCATCCACGATCAAATTCCTTCCATCATGCATATTGAGCTGTATTTTTCCTCCTCTCACCATTGTTTTGTTGTTTATTCTGCTCAGTTTCCATGTTGCCTCCTCTTCAGTTATCTTAACCAACCTCAGTCTTCCCTTGGTATCCATCATCATGCGATAATGTTCATTCATTTTCGGTATTGAAACAACATCCATCAGCCCGCACGGATATTTGTGGTCCCTCCTCGCCTTTCCATCCACAAGTATTTCTCTACCTGCAATTATCTTCTTTGCCTCCCTTCCTGTATCCGCTATTTTGAGGTAATCCCTCACCACAACAAGCAGGGGGAGACTTCTATCAGCTGGATGGGGGCCAGGTGATGGTTTCACTGCCCACTTTTTGACTTTCCTCTCAACTCTCCATGTTTCCGGAGCACTAAATCTTTTCAGATGCGCCATATTCTCTGCCTGTAACTATTTTCTTATTAAAATATTTTACTGTTGAAATTTCATCAATTTTTTTACAACCTGCTCTGGATTTTTACCGAAGACCAGAATCATTGGTTCCTTTCCCACATCTCCCTCATGGTATATCATGTCAGGAAACTTTTTGACCTTTTTAATTGCAGTCTCCACTCCCCATGGCAGAGTTGCTCCCTCCTTTGCCTTTATTTCATCAGGCTCCTCTCTTCTATCATAGCTTGAAACGGTGAAGATTTTCTCCGCCCTCTTTATAATTTTTCTGTCAAATTTTATGTTTATAACGCTTCTCTGTTCCTCATCATACTCCATTGCTTTCAGAAGAACTCTTGCAAGATGACGGGATGCACCAAATCTTATGCTGCCAGCCATTATCATACCATCCATGCCTTTAGAAATTCTTCCATCTATTGCTGCTATGCCTCCAATACCCTTTGCATACTCCTTTGGCAGGGAATAGGCAAAATTTGTTCCCACCTCGGGAATCATTTTATGGAAGGAATTCATTTTTTTGAGTTTATTTATTGCTCTTTCAAGAGATTCAACAGCATGCCATTTCATTGCAGGAATCATGGAATACGACATGTGATTTACAGGACAGTGACATTTGCCAATATTTGTCCCATACTGTATTGCCATGGTTATGAATTCCTTTGCAATTTTGACAGAGTTATAGACATTCTTTCCTTTTGCCATATTTGCTGTTATTGCAGCAGAGAAGCTGCATCCAATTCCATGTGTGCATCCTTCCTTTCTCAATGCTTTGTATTCCTTAACCTTCCCATTGTGATACAGAATATCTGTGGCATACTTTCCACCGAAATGTCCTCCCTTAATTAAAACATATCTTGCTCCCATATCTGAAATTTCCTCAGCAGCTTTTATGGCATCCTCTTTACTTTCTATTTTCATGCCTGCAAGTTTTTCAGCCTCCATTCTGTTTGGTGTTATTACATCTGCCAGAGGAACAATGTATTTTATGAATGCAGATATGGCGGAATCAGCAAGCAACTTATCCCCTGTTTTGGATATCATGACAGGATCCGAGACGAGAGGAATCTCATATTCCCTTATTGCTGATGCCACTCTCCTTACTATGTTTGCATTCATTAGCATGCCCGTTTTTGCAGCATCTATTCCTGTATCCTCTGCCACCGATACAATCTGTTTGTAAACAACTTCTGCAGGAATGGCATGGATGGCAGAGATGCTGCACGTGTTTTGGGCTGTAACAGCCGTTATGGCAGCCATGCCGTGAACATTGAATGTCGAAAATACCTTCAAATCAGCCTCTATGCCAGCGCCGCCGCCGCTGTCGCTGCCTGCTATGGTGAGTGCTTTTTTCATGTTTAATGCATTTGGTTTTGTATATTAAATTTTTCAGTGGTTTTGTTAAAAAACATTTTAAATGGAACTGCATTGAATTATCATGAAGGCTCTATTTGTTTCATTAATTGTTGTTGCTTCCTCATTTGCTATGGCGTTGCCTGCAGGAATATGGGTAAATATAGATGGGCCGGAGAACAATTCTCTTCTTCATTACAGGCATATCTATGTGAACGGCTCCGTTACGGCATGCTGCAATGATAAGATAGTTAAATGGGGCTGGACACACTTCTGGAATGGAGGGAATGAGAGCAGAGAATATGAAGTGGAGTCAACTGTTCTCGTGAACTTTTCAATAAAGATGGATTTGTGGCCTGGCAAAAATGAGATAACGGTGTATGGAGTTGCCATGTCGGGAAGCAAGGGATACAAGACCATAAATCTTTACTATGATGGTCCTGTGGTCATTATAAATGGAAGTTATTCAGCAAAATCTGGAGAGAAAATTGATTTTAAAGGATATGCTTATGGAGGAACCAGGCCATATAACTACACATGGCATTTTGGAGATGGAAGCGTTGCATATGGAAGCAACGTAAGCCATATATATTCAGATAAGGGTACTTACACTGTAACATTTGTTGTTAGAGATGCCAGTGGATATTATGATGAAGCCACAACAACAGTGGTGATTTATGAAGGGGAAGCACAGCCTCCGGAGATAAGCATATTGAAACCCATGCATGGTTTATACATAAATGACAGGAAAATACTGCCTCTTCCTGTATCTCTAATTGTGGGGGATATAACCATCGAAATAGATGCAAAAGATGAGCAATCTGGAGTTAAGATGGTCTCTCTTTACATAGATGACAGGCTCGTTGAGAATATTACAGAGCAGCCCTATGAGTATGCATATTCTCCCTCCTTGGGTCTTCATGCCATCTCCGCCATTGCCTATGATTATGCAGGAAATTATGCTCAGGCGGATTCTGTAATCTTTGCCATATAACCCGTAATCATTAAAATGATGTTGTGAATACAGGAACATGAAGCTGGTTGAATGTGTGCCAAATTTTAGTGAGGGGAGGAGAAAGGAGGTTATAGATGCCATAGTTGGAGAGCTCAATAACTACAAAGTCAAGGTGCTGAACATACATGCTGATGCTGATCATAACAGGACGGATGTAACATTCATAGGAGAGCCTGAAGAGGTGAAGAAGGCTGCGCTTGCCATGGCGCTGAAGGCTGTGGAGCTTATAGACATGAATAAGCATAAGGGAGAGCATCCCAGAATGGGAGCTATGGATGTCGTTCCATTCATACCCGTTGCAAATGTTACAATGGAAGAATGTGTTGAACTTGCACATGAATTTGCGAAGGAATTTTCAGAAAAGACTGGGGTGCCATGTTTCATGTATGAGGAGGCTGCTACGAGGGAGGATAGAAGAAATCTTGCAGATGTGAGGAGAGGAGAGTATGAAGGGCTAAAGGAGGAGATAGGTAAAAATCCTGATAAAACACCAGATTACGGGCCCAATAAGATGCATCCCACAGCGGGAGCAACTGCAGTTGGAGCGAGGGAATTTCTCATAGCATTCAATGTTAATTTAGCAACCAATGATATTCAGATTGCAAAGAATATTGCAAGGGCAGTAAGGCACAGCAGCGGAGGCTACAGATATGTCAAGGCAATGGGCTTTGAAATCAAGGAGAGGGGAATAGTGCAGGTGTCAATGAATATGACAAATTACAGAAAAACCCCTCTCTTCAGAGTGTTTGAAACCATAAAGAGAGAGGCGGAAAGGTATGGCACAAGGGTTCTATCAAGCGAGATAGTCGGAATGCTTCCAATGGAAGCCATGGCAGACATAGCATCATTTTATCTCCAACTGGAAGGATTTGACATCCAGCAGGTAATAGAAAAACGCCTCCTGGAGGAATTGCTATGATGGTGGAGCAGCCATTCATCAATATCCTGGAAAAAATCGCCTCAAAAAGCCCCACGCCTGGCGGGGGGAGCGTGGCCGCCATGGCGGGAGCGATAGCGTGCAGTCTTGCAGAGATGGTATGCAACCTTACCATTGGAAAGAAGAAGTATGCTGATGTGGAAGATGATATGAAAGAGTATGCATCGAGGATGAAAGAGGCGAGGAAAAGATTTGAAGAGCTGGTGGATGAGGATGCCAGAGCTTTTGATGAGGTTATGAATGCCTATAAAAGCAATGATAAGGGAAAGATTGAGAATGCAATGAAGAAGGCTGCAGAAACGCCACTCAACACTGCAATGCTGTGCAGGGAGATTGCTGGTACGCTTGTAGAAATAGCCAGAAAGGGGAACAAAAATGCCATAACGGATGCTGGAGTTGCGGCATACATGATGTATACATGCTTTAACTCTGCTGTTTTCAATGTGAGAATAAATCTGAAGTATATTGAGGATGAGAATTTTAAGGAAATCACAGTTCAGAAACTGAATGAGGCTGAGAAGGAAATAAAAGAATCTTTTGATTTGATTATTGAGGAAGTGGAGAGAGAATTAAAGTAAAAAACTTTAATGACAAAGCGATAACATTGGCATGAGGGAGATACAGGAAGTTGCAGCATCACTTGGATTGAAGGCAGAGGATATAATACCCTATGGAAGGTACAAGGCGAAGGTAAGCATTGATGTGTTGAAGAGAGCGAATAAGAAAGGAAAGGTAATTCTGGTAACAACCATAAACCCCACACCTGGGGGAGAGGGAAAAACAACGGTCACAATAGGAATAGCACAGGCTCTTGCAAAGCTTGGTAAAAAGGCAACCCTTGCGATAAGAGAGCCCAGCATCGGACCCACCATGGGAATAAAGGGAGGAGGTACAGGAGGAGGAAAAAGCATGGTGGTTCCTTCAGATGACATAAATCTTCATTTTAATGGGGATATGCATGCTGTGAGCATGGCTCACAATCTTCTTGCTGCAATGGTGGATAATCACATATATCATGGAAATGAATTCAACATAGATCCCAGGTATGTGGTATGGCCACATGTGGTTGATATGAATGATAGAAGCCTGAGAAACATTGTTATCGGTCTTGGAAGCCCCAGGGATGGCATGCCCAGGCAGGATAGATTCTCCATAACGGCGGCATCAGAAATAATGGCCATATTGTGCCTCTCAAAAAATATGGATGAGTTGAAGAAAAGATTGGCAAGGATAATAACCTCCTACTCTTACAATGATAAACCCATAACGGCTGGGGAGTTAAATGCTGTTGGCGCAATGGCAGCACTTCTGAAAGATGCCATAAATCCGAATCTTGTTCAGACGAGTGAGGGAGTTCCTGCCCTTGTTCATGGTGGTCCATTCGCAAACATAGCTCACGGAACAAGCAGCATACTGGCTGCCATGATTGGCAGAGGATTTGCCGATTATTTTGTTACCGAAGCAGGATTTGGGAGCGATCTGGGAGCAGAGAAATTCATTAACATTGTTTCCAGGCATGGTATAAAGCCGGATGCTATTGTGCTTGTTGTTTCAATAAAAGCCCTGAGATGGCATGGGGGAGGAGATATTTCAAAGAAAAGCATCAGAGCGGTTAAGAAGGGATTGAAAAATCTTGAAAAGCATGTAGAAAACATATCCATGTTTGGCATTCCATTCATTGTTGCACTGAATAAATTCAAGGGAGATGGGGAGAATGAGATAAAAATTGTTGAAAATTTCTGCATGGAGAATGACATACCCTTTGCTGTTGCAGAGCCTTATGAGCATGGCGGAGAGGGATGCATTGAACTTGCAGGCAAACTTGTTGATATTCTCAACAACAGAAAGGCAAAATTGAAGTATCTTTACTCTCTGGAGGCGGGAGTCAAGGAAAAAATAGAAAGAATAGCCACTTCCATTTATGGGGCAGGAAGAGTGGTATATAGCGTTGCTGCAGAGGATGATATAAGAATAATTGATAAACTCGAGCTTAACGAACTTCCAATATGCATGGCCAAAACTCCTTACAGCCTTTCAGATGATCCATCATTGAGAGGGAGGCCCAGAAATTTCAAAATAACCATAAAGGAAATTCGCATCTCTGCAGGAGCTGGCTTTCTCGTTCCCATAACGGGCAAAATAACCACCATGCCAGGCCTGCCGAAGCATCCCAATGCCGTTAAAATAGATGTGGATAAGAGGGGAAGGATAATAGGGATTTAAAGAAGAACAGCGCTTATCATGTCTTCAGAGTACATTCCTGTATTATCATATGCTATGGCTGTTAGAGAATGTCTTCCCGGAGAATGCCATCTGAATGCTCCATTGTAGTTCATCAATTTTTCGCTGTCCTGGTACAACTCTATTCTATTTATCCCGCTCTCATCGTAGCTGTATATGTTTACATCCACTCCACCAATTATGAGGGTATATGGCGTTGTGAGTATCTCCCTGCCAAATATGTAAAGTCGATTCTGCTTTGGAGATAATATGCTCACAGTAGGCGGTGTGTTTGAGGATATGAAAATACTTGCTGCATCTGCATAATATGCCTTGAAAGAATTTGTTTCATTTCCTGCATTTTTTTCATGTGGCGTGCTGTTAAAAACTGCTGCTATGACGGCCAGATTATTCACATCATCCTGATCAATGTCCGGGAAGTTTATTTTTGAATCCCAGCTTACTGGTATCAACACTTCATCATGTGGGGCTATACTTATATTGCCAGTGTAAGCAAATTCCAGAAACCCAAAATGATACTGCATGGCATTGCAGTCATCATATCTTGAGTTATACTCTGCAATATAAATTCTCAGAATGCCATTGTATTCTGTATTCCTCGCATTTTTTATTGTGGTTGTTATAAACAAACCTCTCTGGCACGGACATTCTATCCATGTTGCATTCACATTTATGTCGATGTTACTGCTTAACTTACTGCATTTATCTATTTTATTCGATATGTCTGAAACGTTGCTTCCTGTGCTTATCTCATACCCGCCGTTAAAAAATATCTCGGGATATGAATTGAAGTTATAATCATTTTTTATTCTGTTATGTGCAAATTCGTTCTTATCTTCAATCATTGTTACGTAAACAAAATCCCTCCGGCTGTTGTAGAGTGCGAAAAGCTCTTCATTAACTCTTGCTGAACCCTCATCCGAAGAATTTGATGCCACTTCCAGAATAACTGACGCATTGGATAATGGAAGAACCAAAATAACCAGAATGGCAATCCCGCCCGCTATTTTCATAAATTATAAGGATATATCTATATATAAAAGTTTTCAGCCTATATTTTATTTATTTTTCTGGTAAAACTTTATTTCCCTGCATCTGTTTAGGGCGGCAATAACCTCATATTTTCTTGGTTCTGCATATATGCCTTTAGGAGGAAGTAAGGAAAGAAATCCCTTCTGTTCCATTTCATTGACGACATCTCTCATCAATCCATTTTTCTTCAGCACAAGCTTTATTATCTCTCCTATCGCATTTGATTGATAAGATTCTGCAATCTGCTCCACTTTCGATACATCTATTCTCCATCTTCCTATTCTTATCTCCTTCATACTTCCCTTAACCTTTTCATTTGCCTCAACTCTTCCACTTGCCATTCTGTATGAAATGTTGAACTCTCTCGGCTCTTCTCTTATCCTATTGCTCTTTATTCTTTCAGCAACTCTTTTTGCATCACTGCTCACATCTCTGGCCACATAGGAATCCATCATTATGACGCTGTCTGCAACATCAAAATATTCTCCAATTCCCCCGGCAACCATTATTATTGAAACGCCAGTTTTTTTAAGCACTGGAATCATGTCTATAAACGGAGTTATGGGCTCCTTTTCTTTTGGAACGAGCTCCTGCATCTTTCTATCTCTTATCATTAGATTTGTGGCAGATGTGTCCTCATCAATCAGAAGCAATTTTGAACACGCTTCTACTGCCTCTGCTATGGCGGCGGCCTGCGAGGTGCTTCCCGATGCATTGGATGTGGTGAATTTTGATGTATCCTCTCCGTTTGGAAGGTGAGAGATGAAAGAGGAGATATTCACATTTCCTACAGTCCTTCCATCCTCTGCCCTTATTTTTACAGCATCTCTCCTTGTTATGACAAACTCTCTTCCATCATCGGGTATGTGGTTATACACTCCAGCGGATATTGCATCAAGCAGGGTTGATTTTCCGTGATATGCCCCTCCTACAATGAGAGTCATGCCTTCCTTTATCCCCATTCCCTCGTGCTTTCCATTGGGTGCATCAAATTCAACAAACATTGTTTCAGGAGATATGAAAGGCACTGCATTTTTCAACGGTTTCTCGCTTATGCCACTCTCCCTTGGAAGAATGGAGCCATTTTTAATGAACGAGACAATTCCCATTTTTTTCATCTTTTCTCTTATGAATTCTGCATCCTCATAGGTTGATACATGTTTTCTCACGATTTCATAGTCCTTATTGTCATAAACCATGGATTTCATGGCTGCGGGAATGTCATTGAAAAAGATTCTAATGGCATTTTTTGAGATTATTCTCCTCCCATGAGCAGGGAGAGACACAAAGAATCTTATGATCAGCTCGTTTCCATGCAACTCCACAGAACTTCTTTTCAAAATTTTCTGGGAAGGTTTTATTATTTCAATATATCCTCTTTCTCTATTTCTTGGAGAGACAGTGAACTCAAAAAATCTTCTGTTTATGTAGTCCTCAAATGCTACTTTCCTTATCCCTTCATAGAACTCTGCAGGATATGAAAGCCTGTCCATACTTACTGTTATGCTTACAGAGGAGGGAGGGGCAAACGGGTCAGGCTGGACATGATGAATGGTAAGCAAAAAATCTCCAAAATTGTATTTTCCTTCTATGCTTTTATATGCCTTGTATCCTCTGCCATCTATGCTCTTTAATTTTTTTATTAATTCGTTCATTTTTCGTTTAATCGGCCGTGGTTTTAAAATGGTTTGGTAAGAAAGATTTTATTGCATGGTGCATTTAACAAATGTGAAAATAAGGGGTATAGAAAGGGAATGCCTTGATACCATAAAGGAAGGGGCAAAGTCGGTTCATCCAAGGGAGTTCATAGCTTTGCTGTCTGTGGGGGATGATAAAAGCATAATATCTGAAATTGTTATGTTGCCACAAATGATGTCAGGAAAAAGGCATGCCACATTCAACATCTACATGGCCCCCATAGATTTTTCAATTGTTGGCACCGTGCATTCTCATCCTTCTGGCAATCCAACACCATCAGATGAAGATTTGATATCCTTCAGCAAGAATGGAATTGTTCATATAATAATTGGATATCCCTATGAGGATGATACATGGAGGGCCTATGATTATAACGGTAAGGAAATAGAGCTTGAGGTGATTGATTGATGGATGAAATTAAAAAAGAGATTGAAGATGCTTTTAAAGAGGACTTACAATTTTCATCAGGAAGAATTTTAGGTTCGATGTGTACATCTCCTCATCCATATGCAAAAGAGGCGTATATAAAATTCATTGAATCCAATCTCGGTGATCCGGAGCTGTTTAGGGGGAGTAAAAGGCTTGAGGAAAGAGCCATAAATTTTGTTGCAAAAATGCTTCATGCTCCAGATGGCTATGCAGGCATAATGACCTCTGGCGGGACGGAGAGCAACATAACTGCCATGTGGATATGCAGGGAGCTTATGAAAACAAAAAAAGCAATAGTGCCAAAGCATGCCCATTTCTCATTTGAAAAGGCCCTATCCATGCTGGGGATGAAAGCAGTTGTGGCAGATGGGAAGTACAGGATTACTCTGAAGGATGTGAAGCATGCTTATACGGGCAATGAAAAATGTGTTGTGGCAATAGCAGGGAACACCACATTTGGCTATATAGATGAAATAGATGCCATATCTGACTTCTGCAGAGATGAGCATCTCTTCCTGCATGTTGACGCTGCATTCGGAGGCTTTGTTATACCCTTCCTCGATAACATGCCAGCCTTTGATTTCCTGAATGATGGAGTGAGCAGCATTGCTGTGGATGCACATAAAATGGGAATGTCAGTGATACCATCTGGCTTTTTAATAATGCGCGAAAACTGGTTCGAAAAAATAAAGGTGAGGAGCAGATGCACTCACACAAGATACCAGTTCACCATGCTCGGTACCCGCCCTGGCGCTGCCGCTGCCGCATCCTTTGCCGTGATGCATCATCTTGGAAAAGAAGGCTATAGAAAGGTTGTGAGGGCGTGCATGGATGTTACAGAGCATCTGGTCAGATTGCTTGAGAAGAATGATATCGAATATGTCAAGCCAGTGCTGAATGTCGTGGCCATTAAGGTGGAAGATGCTATTGAGGTTGCGGAGAAGTTGAAAAAAATGGGATGGATGGTTGGATATGACGAGGATAATGGGGTTATAAGAATCGTTGTGATGCCGCACGTCAAGAAAAAATTTATAGATGCTTTTGTTGAGGATTTGAAAAAGGTGGTGCAATGAAGGTTGAGGAATGGATGAAAAAATCGCCCGTGGTGGATAAGAACGGATACAGATATGTTATACATCCCATCACCGATGGCATTCCGTATATAGAGCCGGAGATGCTTGAGGAGGTTGTTGAATGGATTGAGAAGGAAATGCCGGAATGCGAGCTTATTGTAACTATGGAGGCAATGGGCATCCCAATTGCAACAGCCCTTTCATTAAAGACAGGAATACCATTCAACATAATAAGGAAGAGAAAGTATGGGCTGGAGGGTGAGATTGAGGTTCTGCAGAAAACGGGTTATTCAGAAAAGAAGCTATACATCAATGGAATAGAAAAGGGGAGCAAAATCATTATCGTGGATGATGTCGTTAGTACAGGAGGGACATTAAAGGCTGTTGTTAATGCCTTGAAAAAGATAGCTGATATAAGAGGAATATTCATAGCGGTGGGAAAGGGAGAGAGGGAAAAACTGGAGGAAGAAATTGGAATGAAAATCAGAACATATGTGGACATAGTGGTGGATGATGAGATTAAAATATTACGAAGTGAGTGAGGAGGAGATTCTTAAAGCCGTAGAGGGGAGAAAAAGAATTTTGCTGAGAATGCCGGAGGGGCTGATGTCCTATTCATCTAAAATTGCAAGCTTTTTGAAAGAAAATGGTGTTGAAGCAATCATAAATGCAGATGGATGTTTTGGAGCATGTGATTTCGTTGCCCCGCCGTCACTTCCAACATTATGCATAGGAGAGGCGGAGATGCCATATCTCAAAAAAACTTACAGAAATGTTGAATTCATTGAGGCAAGGTATCCTTTTGATTGCTCCTTCATTGAGGAGCGTGCGGAAGAATTGCCGGAGAAACTTGGTATTGCAAGCATTACACCCTTCATTCAGGGCATTGATGAATGCAGGAGAATACTGGAAAGGAATGGAAAGGAGGTTTTTATTGGAAAAAAGAGCAGGAGAACAAAATATGATGGTCAGTTGTTGGGATGCGATTTCTCATCTGCAATGCAGATTTCCGGCCATGTGGATGCCTTTCTTTATATAGGGGATGGTATCTTTCATCCTCTTGGCCTGGCTATTTCCACAGGGAAGAAGGTCTATGTTGCTGATCCCATTGAAAGGAAGGTGGATTCTTCTGCCATCTCTGATGAGGTTAACAGAGTGATGAAAAAGAGATATGCTGTAATTAGCAGAGCCATGGGGAGAAAAACTGCGGGAATAATACTCTCCAGCAAAATCGGGCAGCGCCGCCCGCTGCTGGCAAGGGAGATGATAAAGCTTGCGGAAAAGGCGGGCATTGATGCGCATATGATAGAAATGAACAATGTTAATGAAACCATAGATTACCTTCCATTTGACTTTTATGTTTCCACAGCATGCCCGAGAGTGGCGATAGATGATGCAACAAAATTCAGAAAACCTGTCCTCACGCCGATAGAATTTGAAATAATTGTGGGGGAAAGAGAATGGGAGAGTTACGAATTTGACCAGATTTTATAGGTTGAGACAGAGTATTTTTTCAATATTGTATGATGCTGAATTTCCAGCATTGTCGTATGCTGTAACGTTCAATGAATGCACTCCCAGGTCAGGATTCCATGTCCATGTGTATGGCTTTTCATACATGTGATACATGTCCTTTCCGTCTGATGAAATTATTATCTGCTGCACTCCCGAATGAGCATCGCCTGCCTCTATTCCAACCGTTATCCTGCCTATCACCACTGCATCATATGGCAGCCCTATCAATGGAAGGGGAGGTATTATCTCTCTGCCAAATATGTTGATGTAGATATATCCTTTCATCGGTTTGTATATATTCACTGCAGGCGGTGTCTTATCAATTGTGAAGTTTGAGGTTATTCCTGTGCCAACATTACCAGCATCATCTATTGCAACAACCTTTATCCTATATGTCCCATCGTCCCAGTCCTTTGCATTCACAGGCTGATTTCCATCATTGTTTGTTTTATTGACTATATTCTTCCATTCTCCATTTCCGTTGTACTCAAAATAAATGTATATGCTCCCATCCAGGTTTTCGTCAATATCATCGGCTGCTTCCCATGCTATGTCTATTATTATGTTTCCATTGCTATCCTTTCCGAAGGCTTCACCTCCTTTCGGAAATGTTACCGTTACCACCGGAGGGAGATTATCAAGAGTGAACATGGGTGATGTTCCTGTGCCAACATTACCAGCATCATCTATTGCAACAATCTTTATTAACGCCTTGGCAGAGTCGGTAAATGGATATGTATTCCAGCTGTAATTGCCCGTGTTATTCAGGCCCTCCTTAACAAGCACCCATGTTGTGCCATTATCTGAGGAATAGTATATTGAGATGTTTCCACTCAGATTTTCATCAATGTTATCTGATGCATTGTATATTATATAACACAATTTTTTGACAAATCCGCCATCAGGCTTTATCACATTTATCTCCGGTGGAGATGTATCTTTCTTAAGGCTTATATTTTCAATTGCAACATTCCCTGCCATATCAACTGCCTTAAAATATATCTCATGTATTCCATCTGGCACTATGGGATAGCCCTCATATGGATACCATGCATCATCATCTATTCTGTAATACAATTCATCGAGATAATCATCTGTTGCGGATAGAGTTATTTCCACATTGCTCACATACCACCCATTCTTTCCATCTGGGGAAGAAGGAGACAGTGAATAATGTATGGCAGGGGGAGTTGAATCTTTTTTGACAGTGCAGTTTTGAATTTCTCCTCTATTTCCTTTTTCATCAATTCCATAGAAGTATATTACATGAATGCCATCATCTGTTATGTTAAAGCTTCCATCATATATGCTCCAGTTATTCATGTCAAAGGAATAGTAAATGGTGGCATTCTCATCAGCATTTAATGTTACGGATACATTGCTTATGAACCATCCATTCTCCCCTGCAGTTCCATTAAAGGAGCAGGTTATTGAGGGTGGAAAGATGTCGTAAGGGGAAATTAAAGGATACTCATCCTTATTTCCGTTTCCAGGTATGGAATAATTTTCATCTCCTATTCCATCTCCATTGCTATCGTTGCCGGAATAATCACTCCAGTAATTTCCCTCTCCATTGTCATACCATGTATTTATTCCGGCATCAAAAGCACTGTTGGTGTTATTTATGAAATTGTTGTGATATATTTTATTTCCATCTCCCTGGCTGTATATTCCATAGTTGTTGCTATAGAATCCATTCTGAAATATTATGTTATTCCCTCCATTTAATTCAATTCCCATATTGGCACCGTTTATTATATTGTGGCATATTGTACAGTAACTTCCGTTCAATACTATACCGCTGCTTGATATAATGCAGTCTCTTACAATGCTATTATTTTTTTCTATCACCACGCCCTCAACAGAAAGATTAACAAGGGTAACATTTGTTGCATTTATTCTTATAATTCCCTTTATCACACTGCTTCCTTTATCTCCCACTATGCTTATGCTCTTGTTTATCCATAGATTTTCGTTGTGAGTGCCATGAACATATATGGTATCGCCATTTCCAGCGGCATTTATAACAGCCTGTACGCTCTCTCCGTCATCCACATTGAAATTTATTGCAATGGTGTAAATACCTGCCATTAATACAATCACAGTAAGTAATACAGCCTTCCTCATTTTTTCACGCAACTTAAATATTTCCTCATTTAAAATATTTTCCTGAATTGTTCATCTGAATGCATATACCTCTCTGTATATTGGAGAGGAGATTATCTCATCCTTCTTTTCCCTGAATTTTATTACCCTTTCCTTTGCTTCCCTTGATTTTTCCTGCAATTCCTTCTCTTTTTCTCCTTTAACTCTGTGTATTTTGAGGAACCTATCTCTGTGAATATCTGGAAATACATTATACGTGCAGAATGGTATGATTCTTCTGCCTGCTGCATAATGGATGCTGCATCTCTGCACTCGATTAACATCATAATTGTAGTAATCCTGAAAATGCATCATTCCAAAGAACAGGAAGTAGTTATGGAACATTCCGAGAGACTTATAATCACCCTTCTCAAAAATTGCATCAAGTATTGCAGAGAGTTTATTTCCATTTGGCAACTCATCCTGAATTATGTATGTGCCGAGTTTTTTGGCCAGCGCCTTTCTTATTCCTCCATGAACTATTGCTCCTGGAATCAGTTTTGCTCCAAATACAGCCTTTTTAAGCTTGCTTCCGTGCATCTCATCTATCTCCTTTAGAAATCTATCAACATCAATAAATTCTGTTATTGGAATTAGTTTCTTCCTTTCTCTGTCCACATATGCATATGTCGCTATGCCGCACTTCTCATTGTTATAAAAATGAACATGCGGCTCATTTCCTATCACATCTGCCAGCGAAGCCACAGCAGGCACAGGGTACCAGGCTTCCATTCCAACTCCAAAATGCTTCTTCATCTCATCTACTATGTCTGATTGCACTACCCTGAGTTTATCCCTATCTCCCTTCTTTATGTATCCAACAAGTGAGATGGGCTGAAAGTTTACACCTTTTATACCCTTATCCACATTATGCATTGCGAATCTTGCTATGTCTGGTGTTTCATGCAGATTGAGCTGACTAACCGTCGGCACTAAGACAATACTCCTTACTCCTCCTTCTCTATAAGCCTCAAGGGCAAAAGGAATTTCATAATGATTTTTTATATTACTCTTTGCATCTGCAGTCAATCCATCAAAGCTTGTGTATATTGTATTAAGCCCTGCCTCTTTCCACTTCTTAACCTTTTCCACGGTTTTTTCTTTATTCTCGTAATAATCTATGCCCAGCGAGACGGAATTTGTATTCAGTTGGACATGCGGGGAGCCCATATCCTTTATCATTTTTATTATTACATCAAGGTCATCTCTTAGTGATGGCTCTCCTCCCGTAAGCTGCACTGGAGGAGTGTAACCGTTCATTTTCTTCGCAACTTCAAGCTCTTCTCTTATCTCCTCTATGCTTGGCTCATACACAAATCCTGCCTTTTCTTCATAAAAAAAGCAGTACCAGCATCTCAAATCGCATCTGTTTGTGAGAACTATGTTTAGAAGGGCTGTTGTGTTCTTGTGCTCATTGCACAATCCGCAGCTTGCAATATCTCTCTTATGCTTTATGTTTGTATTTATCTTTGCAACAAATTCTTCTGTAGCCTTGAATTTCATTATTTTATCCCAGTATTCTTTTGTTCCGATCCTCTCTATTGTTCCATTTTTTTTCAGAAGATATACGGTGCCATCTTTTTCAATATATGCAGCATCTATGGTTTCCGGTATTCTTCCGTTTCCGATAGTATTTTCATCAACACTTTTTGTTATCTCAAGCACTTCATAACCATTCTCATCTGCATATTTCTGAAATGATTCAATCATATTAGCTGTAAAATATCTTTTCAAATATAAGGTTTTCTTATAATGTATGACCTGAAAAATAAAGTCGCAACATAAATTATATATTTGGTTCGCTATTAATAAGCCAGATTTATGGGTGTTTAAAATGAAACCACAAATGGCATATGATAGGGCAATCACGGTATTCTCTCCTGATGGCAGATTGTTTCAGGTGGAGTATGCGAGAGAGGCAGTTAAGAGAGGTACAACAACAGTTGGCATAAAATTCAAAAATGGTGTTGCCCTTATTGTTGATAAGAGAATAA
>JAGGXW010000009.1 GCA_021162815.1 Thermoplasmata archaeon
CCATTGATATTGGTTGATAAAGGACCATGGTATAGATGGGCATTACAGAGACTGGAATTGAAATACAAGCATGAAACATTTGGAGAAAGAAATGCTATAGAAGGGTGGCATAGTTTATTCAAGGCAAGAGTTAAACGATTTTGGAAATGCTTTCCAGTTAACTCCTCACCGGAAAGTGTTAAACGGTGGAGTGTGGCATGGGTTTGTCTTTACAATCTGGAGGTGTTAAGTTGACAATCCCGAGAATGTGGGCATGAAAGGGAAAGGAAAGTTGTGCACAATTCTCATCTGCAGATGGTGTTTATGCCTGACTGAATGTTTAAATCCAGCACTTTTTATATGCCATGTCCTTATTCATTCATGAAGAGAATAGGAATAGTTGGAGGCTTGAGCCCGGAATCAACCATTCTTTACTACAATCACATTGTCAGAAAATATTATGAAATAAAGCATGACCATTATTTTCCAGAGATTGTAATATACAGCCTTTCCTTTCAGGAATTTTCCGATGCAGTTGCGGGGAATAAAAAACATGCTGTGGCTCTTCTTATAAAGGCTCTGAAAACCTTAGAGAAGGCTGGGGCCGAGGTGGCGGGTATATCTGCCAACACTCCTCACATATATTTTGACGACATTGCAGGATGCTGCGGCATGGAAATTATTTCCATTCTGGATGCCACGCTGGAGAGAGCTGTTGAAAATTCTTTCAACAAACTGCTACTTCTTGGCACAATGTTTACAATGAAATCAGGCATGTTTGAGAAGAAATTTAAAGCGCATGGAATAGAGATTTTGACTCCAGATGAGGAGGATATGAGGGTGGTGAACAGCATAATAATGAATGAACTTGCTCATGGTGAAGTTAAGGATGAAAGCAAGGATAGAATTACATCAATCATAGAAAAATATGATGTTGATGCGACCATTCTTGGATGTACAGAGCTCCCGATGCTTTTTGAGGAAGATGAGAAAATAAAATTTCTAGATACAGCTAAAATACATGCCGAGAAAATATTGAAAAAAGCTATGGAAGAGGAGGGAGTTCACTCCCTGTAATGATCTGCCGTGTATGGTTCTGGCTTCAGCCCCTTTCTTTCTCTTATCTTCCTTGTTGTATCCTCCTGCAGGAAGTCTGGCAAGGGTTCAAATCCCATGTTTTCTGTGCTCCACAGAACTCTTCCTCCTGTGGCACTTCTTATAGCTGATGCAAATCCAAACATCTCCGCTACAGGAGCTTTTGCATTTATTATGCTCATATCTCCCTCGCTTTTTATATCAAGTATGACAGCCCTTCTCTGGTTCAACTCTCTGTTCACATTTCCCATCAGCTCATGGGGCACGGATATGAAGACTTTCTGAATTGGCTCAAGCAGTATGGGATCAGCCAGAGTCATGGCACCATAGATGGCATTTCTCATGGCAGGTATAAGCTGAGCAGGACCACGGTGAATTGCATCTTCATGGAGCTTTGCATCCACAAGGCGGACTTTCACACCCTGCAAAGGCTCCGCCGCCTTTGGCCCAGCCTGACACACCTCATCAAATGCCTGTTTGAGCAATTCCTTGCTTTCATTAAGGTGCTGAATACCCTTGGTGACATCTGTTATTATATTTGTGCCATTTATTCCAAACACTCCCTTTGCTTCCTCTCTGTCCATTCCCAGATCAATGAGTTGCTTTGTTACTTCCTTCTTGAATTTTTTCACATTTTCGGGTATTTTTCCTTCAAGCAGTGCTTTTACAATTTCTGGCTCAAGAGGTTCAACCTCCACATACAGATAGTTGTGCTTGTTTGGTGATTTTCCTTCAAATACAGGAGATTTCTTTCTCACTGTCTCTCTGTATATGACAGTTGGCTCGGAAACAAGTATATCAATGCCATGCTCATTTCTTATTCTATACTCTGTTATCTCAAGGTGGAGTTCTCCCATTCCTGACATGAGATATTCACCAGTTTCCTGATTTATTGTTACCTGAATGGATGGATCAGCTTTAGATACATCTCTGAGCACTTTAACAAGTTTTGGAAGGTCAGATGGCTTCTTTGCTTCAACTCTAACAGTTACAACCGGCTCTGAGATATGCTTTATGCTCTCAAATGGCTCTACATCAGGTATTCCTGTTACAGTTGAACCCGCTATGGCATCTTTTAACCCCGATATGGCAGCTATGTTTCCAGCAGGTATTTCAGGAACCTGAATTCTTGAATCTCCTACCATCACAGCTACCTGCTGAATTCTGTACGGCTTGGGCATTCCCGATATGTAAACTTCCTGCCCCTCCTTCAGTGTGCCGGAGAAAACCCTTCCAAATGTTATCTCACCCGCATGTGGGTCGATTATTATTTTTGTTACCATAAGAGACAGTGGTCCAGATGGATCACATTCCACCATTGCCTTTCCTATTGGAGAATTAAGGTCACCATGCCATATGTTCGGTATTCTGTATTTCTGCGCTTCCTTCGGATTTGGAAGATGCTGAATAACCATATTCAATGTGACCTCATGAATTGGCGCCTTCTTTGCAAGCGTTCTCTGATCCTCCTTCTTCAGGTATTCATATATATCTTTGAATGTTATGCCCGTCTTTTTCATGTATGGAACGGATATTGCCCAGTTATGGAGAGCACTTCCAAATGCAACGGTCCCATTATCTGGTTTTACCATCCATTCCTCCTTGAACTCATCAGGTGCCATCTTCTTTATCAGTTTATTTACCTCTGTTATTATCTTCGTAAATCTCTTCATCATTTCATCTGAATCAAGCTTCAGTTCATTTATGAGTCTGTCAACCTTATTTATCAGCAGAACTGGCTTGACTCTCTCCCTTAACGCCTGTCTCAGCACGGTCTCTGTCTGAGGCATTACTCCCTCAACAGCGCACACAACAACTATGGCACCATCCACTGCACGCATTGCTCTTGTTACGTCTCCTCCAAAGTCAACGTGGCCCGGGGTGTCGATGAGATTTATGAGGTATTCATCTCCCTCATATTCATGCACCATTGAAGCTGCTGCAGCATTTATTGTTATACCCCTTGCCTGCTCCTGCTCATCATAATCAAGAACAAGCTGTGTTCCTGCAAGATCTTCAGAAATCATTCCTGCTCCAGCCAGCAGGTTATCCGAAAATGTTGTTTTTCCATGGTCGATATGTGCCACAACACCTATATTCCTTATTTTTTCAGGCTTGTACATCAAAGCCTTTGCCTTCTTAATATTCTCTTCTTTCCTTCCCATCTTGCTCACCTTGCGCTCTGCGCTATTCTCTCTATCTCGAGTTTCTTATTTATGGCGAAACTTGCAGTTTCGTCCTTTGAAGCTGCTATAATCTCCTCAGCAAGGCATTCCGCTATGCTCTTCCTGTTTTTCATGGTTTTGGAAACAGCTCCCTTGCATATATTCCTCAGAGCAATATCCAGGCGGCGCAGCGGCGCGCTGTCCACTGCCTGCGGAACATATATGCCGGATAAAAATAGCCTTGTTGTTTCCTCTCTTGGAGCTGCGTTTTCAATGGCTCTTACGAGCACCTGAAGAGGATTCTCCGTTGTCCTCTTGTTTATGATATCAAATGCCTCCCTTATCACCTTTATTGCCTTTGTTTTCTTGCCCGTGTATCTCTCCGTCCTCATCATGTTGTTAGCAAGCCTTTCTATCAGGCTGAGCCTTGCTTTCTTGAATCGCCTGTTTGCATGTCTTCCGTGGGTGTGAAGCTTATCGGCTCTCAGATTCATGTAATGGGCAAGTCCCTTGTCCTGTATTTCTATATTATCCACATCGTACTTACCAAATAACTTCATGGTCATCATCATCTCACTGGCTTTTCAACCTTTCCTTTAACCAATTCTTTCAGAGAAACATTATTTACCTTTACAACTTTATATCTCACTCCAGGAATGTCTCCATATGAACGGCCCATTCTTCCTCCTATGCCCTCTATCAAAACCTCATCATGCTCGTCTATAAATGTTATTGCTTTATCTCCCGGAGCGAAGGCTGTAACAATTTTACCATTTTTAATTAATTGAACCTTAACGCACTTTCTTATGGCAGAGTTCGGCTGTCTTGCCTCGACACCAACTTTCTCAAGCACTATTCCTCTTCCCTGTGGAGCACCTTCAAGCGGGTCCGTCTTTCTCTTCAGGTCAAGCATTCTTCTCTTGTAATATCTATCATGCCATCTGAACTTCTGCCTATCGTTCTTCAACTTCCTTGCTGCATATAGTCCTCTTCCCATGCAATCTGCAAATAGTATTTAGTATTTAACTATAACGCTTGCCTTTATAAAAAAAGAAATCAGGAGGAGTATCCTCCTATTTTCAGGCTCGGGTCACCAAGCAGGACCCATTCCTCTATTGTCTTGCATGATGTTTTGTCCTTCCATGGATTTGAGTAGTCAATATATTCATTTAACACATTGCCCTGTATGTTTCCTATGATGTTCGTTCCATTTGCATAATTCATGAAGAAGTGGGTGTTCATGAAGCCTGAGAAGTACTGTGTACAGTCAGGTATGCCGTCTTTATCGCTATCTCCAATGGCGAAGTAATCAAGCCCTGCATATCCCAGGCTTGCTATTGCTCCTCCATTTGCCTTCCTGACAATCCACCAGCTCCAGCATTCTGGAGACCATTCTGAGCGATAATATGTCTTGTAAAATTCTCCAGGTTTCAATAAATTAAGCACACTAACATTGAACTGGCTGTTGTGACATGCTCCAACAATGCACACCGGATACATGCCGTTATTGCTCAACTTTGACATATCTGAAACAAGCAACCCTGTAATCCAGGTGTTCTCATCATGAGGTGGATGTGTTGCCCAGCTCATCGGGTTTCCATGGCCATCAAAGAACAGGAAGCCGCAGCCCTTGCTTACAGCATTTATTACATCTTCAGCCCCTGTTAATGTTCCGTCTGATGTCCAGAGTGTGGTGTAATTGAACCCATGCATTACATCCATTGCCACCTTATTCTCTTCCTCTCCCTCATAATAGGGGTCATCTTTATCAGGCCATGAATCTCCTCCCACAAGAACCATTCTCTTGAACCATGGCTTATTTGCAGCATCACCTGTTTCATACTCAATAATCTTGTTCACCATTAACTTAACCTCATATTCATTCCTGCATGCAAGCCTTCC
>JAGGXW010000033.1 GCA_021162815.1 Thermoplasmata archaeon
GGAAGGCTTGCATGCAGGAATGAATATGAGGTTAAGTTAATGGTGAACAAGATTATTGAGTATGAAACAGGTGATGCTGCAAATAAGCCATGGTTCAAGAGAATGGTTCTTGTGGGAGGAGATTCATATAATGATAGCTACCATTACATTGAGGGAGAGATAGCAACCTGGGAAGCCTATAAATATATGGAAACAAAGGGATTTGAAGCCGTCAAGGTATGGGCATCTGAAGAGGATTTAAATCCCGATTCAATTTCATCTGCCATAAATAATGGGGCTGGATTTGTATATTTCTGTGGACATGGAAATCCAATGAGCTGGTCAACACATAAGCCAGGAGATTTCAATCACTGGTGCAAGGGATTCACAATAGCAGATATGAAAATGCTTAAAAACGGAGAGATGCAACCAGTTGTCGTGATAGGGGGCTGCCACAATAGCCAGTTCAATGTCAGTATACTCAATCTCCTTAAATTAAAAGATTTCAAGAAAACTTATTACCGTTCAGAATGGGCTCTCGAAAGCTGGAGCTGGTGGATGGTGAGAATGGAGAAGGGAGGGGCAATAGCAACAATAGGAAATACCGCCTTGGGCTATCATGGAGATGGAGATAATGATAATAATGGCATACCTGATTATATAGAAGTGCTTGATGGATGGCTGGAAATAAATTTCTTCAGAGAAGATGGAAACTATACACATCTTGGTGAGCTTCATTCTGAGACCATCTCATCATATGTATCTGAATTCAATACAATGAAGGACAAGATAGATTGCAAGGTGGTTCAGGAATGGGAGCTGTTTGGAGATCCAAGCCTGAAAATAGGAGGATATGCTTCCTAAATCATTTTACAACAGGGATCCAAAGGATGTTGCCATCTCATTGCTGGGATGCGTAATCGTGAAGAGAGATGAAGAGATATTAAAAGGAAAAATTGTGGAGACAGAAGCTTATTATGGATTAAGCGATCCTGCGTCGAGGGCAAAAAAGGCGGAGATAATGTGGGGAGAAGCAGGGAGGATTTTCATATACATGGTGCATGGAAACTGGCTTTTCAATATAATAACAATGCCCAAAAATGTTGCCTCTGGAGTGCTCATAAGAGCTGTTGAACCGCTGGAGGGAATAGAGATTATGAAAAGGAGAAGGAGGAGAGAAAAATTAACTGAACTAACCTCTGGTCCTGGAAAATTTACACAGGCATTCGGAATAGATAAGAGATACAATGGCATGAAAATATATGGAAAAGATGCTCCAATTTATATAATGGAAAAAGAGTATGAAGTGGATATAGAAGAGGACTACAGAATAGGGGTGAGAGAGGATATGGACGTACCATTAAGGTTTTACATAAAAGATAACAGATTTGTTTCAAAGCTCAGGCATGAAAAACGCAGAAAAATCTCGTGAGGCTTTTATGAACTCTATAAGGATGGATTTCGATGAGTTTCATATATTTTTCACCGATCTCTATCATTTCAATATCTCCCAACCCAACAACAACATATCCATCTGTCCATTCGGAGAATTTTTTAAATGCCTCATCATAAAGTTTCTTCATATCATCTGATATGTATGATGCTCTCCCGTATGGCATATCTGTCACCACTGCATCCACATTAATATCCATCTCCCTCATATCCTCCCTGTAAACTTCAAAGTTTTCTATATCAAAATATTGAAGATTCTCGATGCATCCTTCCACTATCCATGGTTTTATATCAATGCCAATAACATTGATTCCGGCAAGCGCCGCCTCTATGAGTATGCTACCTGTGCCGCAAAAAGGGTCTGCAATAATGTCTCCCTTTTTAACGCGGGATAAATTGACCAAAGTTTTTGCCAGCCTCGGATGTAAAGATACAGGTATGCCAAATGGTCTGCTCTTCCTGTTTTCATAAGCCCTTCTATTTATTTTGATAATTTCTCTGGTCAGGTGATAAAAATTTCCATGAGTAAAAATTTTGAAAATGTTATCGGGGCAGGAGAGATTCACTTCGTTTGATTTTGATAATATTTCTCCAATTGCTTCTTTCAATGAAATGGAATCAATGTCATCGTAATTTACCACTTCAATCGCAAAACTTCCCTCAAAATCCATGCCCTTAACAAATTCATATAGTTCCTTCTTATCCCCATGAAAAAGAAGTTCATTCACACTGTGAGCCATGGCAATCTGGGAGAGAAGAGATACATCCCCCTCATACTCTGCAACATAAACCCTGTTATGGTATATTTCTTTATAGCCACCCCTCTCAAGTATTGCCCTCACCTCCGCCACTGGCAACGTTGGATGCTCTCCTGATAATTCCACAAGGAGCATAATGTTAAATATGCTGCCAAATTATATAAGCATGGGTTGCTACATATGCGGGGCAAAGGAATTCACAAAATGTCATCATTGCTATATGCCGGTATGCAAAGAACATGCTCATTTTGTGGAAGAGATAGGAGCCTACTTATGCGACTCATGCTATGAGGAATATCTAAATGGTTCCCCCAACATATTATCGGAGTAAATTTTATATAGAAGTATTATTATACCGTTTGGTGATCGAAAATGTTGACAGGAAAAACTCCAATTTTAATATTGAAGGAAGGAACCGAAAGAGAAAGAGGTAGAGATGCACAGTACAACAACATAAGAGCAGCGATGGCAATAGCAGATGCAGTGCGCTCAACAATGGGGCCAAAAGGCATGGACAAGATGCTGGTAGACAGCATGGGAGACGTAGTGATAACAAACGATGGTGTCACAATACTGAAAGAAATAGAGGTGGAACATCCCGCCGCAAAGATGATTGTTGAGGTAGCAAAGGCTCAGGATCAGGAATGCGGAGATGGAACAACAACAGCAGTTGTCCTTGCAGGAGAGCTGCTGAAATATGCACAGGACCTTATAGAGCAGGATATTCATCCAACAGTAATAGCAGACGGTTACAGAATAGCAAGCAAGAAGGCCGTTGAAGTGCTTGAAAAGATAGCAATAGACATAAAACCAGATGATGAGGAATTGCTGAAGAAGATAGCAGAAACATCAATGACAGGAAAAGTTGCAGCAACAAATAAGGAGATGCTGGCAGACATAGCATACAAGGCAGTGAGAGCAATTGTAGAAGAAAAGGATGGAAAGGTGAAGGTTGATCTTGATAATATAAAGGTGGAGAAGAAGCAGGGAGGTTCTGTAGAGGATACCGAACTTATAAATGGAATAATACTTGATAAGGAGAGAGTTCATCCTGACATGCCTTCTGTTGTCGAAAATGCCAAGATACTTCTGCTTAATGCACCTCTTGAGGTAAGAAAAACAGAGGTGGATGCCCAGATAAGAATATCTGACCCATCACAGTTGCAGAAATTCCTTGAGGGCGAAGAGCAAATGATAAAAGAGATGGTGGATAAGATAAAGGCAAGCGGTGCAAATGTTGTGATATGCCAGAAGGGCATTGATGATCTGGCTCAGTACTATCTTGCAAAAGCAGGCATATTTGCTGTGAGAAGAGTCAAGAAATCAGATATGGAAAAACTCGCAAGAGCAACAGGAGCATCAATACTTTCCGAGCTTGAGGACATCAAACCAGAATATCTTGGAGAAGCTGGAAAAGTCGAGGAGAAGAAGATAGGCGATGACAAAATGACATTCATAACAGAATGTAAGGAAGCAAAGGCAGTGAGCATACTTGTCAGAGGAGGAACAGAGCATGTTGTTGATGAGATAGAGAGAAGCCTTCATGATGCACTTAGCGTTATAGCAGTGGCAATGGAAGATGGAAAGATAACAACTGGGGGCGGCTCAGCAGCAATAGAAATAGCCCTTGCATTGAGAAAATATGCACCTGAGGTAGGAGGAAGGGAGCAGCTTGCCATAGAAGCGTTTGCCAATGCCATAGAGGTAGTGCCCAGAGCTCTGGCAACAAATGCCGGGCTTGATCCAATAGATGTTCTTCTCAGACTGAGACAGGCCCATAATGACGGAAAAATAACATACGGCATAGATGTGTATACCGGAGATGTAAAGGATATGAAGAAATCCTTTGTAATTGAACCACTGCGCGTTGGCATGCAGGCAATAAAATCAGCAACTGAGGTAGCAATAATGATTCTCCGCATAGACGACGTAATTGCTGCCAGAGAAATACAGAAAGGCAAGGAGAAACCAGGAATGGGCGAAGAAGGAATGGAGTATTAAACCCTCTCCCCTTTTTTATTAAATAATTTTTAATTTAATTTTTCCTGAAGAAAAATAAAAGGAAAATAAAAGAAAGGAAAAGATTAGGCTTTAAATGCCTCTTTTATTTCTGGCTTAAACAGGTACCAGAGTATTATTATGGATATTATTGTACCTATCGGAAAGCCAAGCAATCCTATTATGGCAAGTACTATGGCTGCAGTTCTTGCCCATGATTTCAGTTCCCACAGGCCATAGGCAATCAGCAGGTCAATAAGACCGATTATAACCGTTATGGCCCCCACAGCACTTAGTATGGCGCTTCCCATGCCAAAATTGAATATTGAATTTCCGCCAAACATGGCTGCTCCTGCCGCAAGCCCGTATAGTCCCTCAATCACATACAGCACAGTCAGCACAATTATACCTGTTGGTTTATCTTCCCCTCCCATTTTATCACCTGGTAATAAATATTTTTTCTTATATAAATACTCCGAAATTTTTCATATAATCGAAATAATTTATGATTGTGAAAAAGCATAGGAAAATATAAAGAAGGAAACCAAAGCAGAAATGATTATGGCAAGGACAATTGACGAGAGTATAACCGCTGCTGCCGCTCTTTTATAGGACATATCATGAAGTTCTTTTATCCCAAATAAGGAAATTATAAAGCCCCATATCCCACTCACACTTCCTACAAAAGGTACCCACCCAAGCACATAAGAAGGGGTTCCACCATATATGACAACATTTATTGTATCCTCCAGATCCCCTTTACCGCCCATCAACTTTATCCATATGTGAAGCCAGAGAGAGTTAATCAACAGGAATATAATAGACAGAGAAAAAAATAACAGAATGAGAAGAATTATCAGGGTTACACCTTCAACACTTCCAAACATGAAATGTTCGAACTTTTTCATCACGTTAGAGGGAAAGGAGTAATTCCATCCCTGAGAAAAAACTATGCCATATAAAATGCTGGATATCACAGCCCATGAGATAAAATATTTCATTGAATTGCCAAGCCATTCATTCTCAATTTCCTTAAATCCTGTGGAGGAAAAAACCAAGAAATTTTTTGTTTTTCTTATGAACTCTTCTATATCCACATCAATCACCCATACATCATGGGTTCAGTATAGAGAGATTTTGTTGGTTTTGCTTTCTCCATATGTGCCTTTATCTGCTCCTCTATTTTCTCGGCTTCCTTATACAGTGGCTCTGGATCAATTTTTATATCGGGCAGCATTTTATTCACTATTTCAAGAACTTTTGCTGCAGCCTTTGCATCAGGATATTCCGCATGTGTCCCTGCGAGAATGCATGATACATCGAAATTTCTCCTTTTTCCCTCATAAAGTAAAATACCTGATATACCGCTAACCATACCCTCCTCCATTATTTTAACACCATATCTCTCCAGCATTTTCCTTGCCTCATCCGTGCTGCCCACTCCAAGCAGAGGAATATCATTCCTTCTCTCCTCAAGATTGAAACCTTCCATACATATTATGGATCTGCAGTTATTTTCCTTACACCAGTCTATCATCTTATTTGCCATGGGACGAAGTGTGGAATAATGGGGAACAAATTCTGACAACATAACAACAAGCCTCTCATATTTTCCATTTGGTCCGCATGTTTTTTTCTCTCCGTAGAGCCTCACAGGAGGGAGAGGTTCTCCTCCAGAAATTATGCTCACAGGAGGAAAGTAATCAGATAAAAGAGCGCCTATTAACTTCAGATTAAGGCTGTACACTATAAACCTTGTTGCTATGGTTCCTATAAGCCCAACAGTTGGAAACCCAGTTATTAAAAGAGAATTGGAAATATTCATTTTACTGTATTCATATATTTCTATATCCATAATTACCCATGCAATTCAAATTTATAAATATTTTTTTAATGGTGGTGTATGGTGCTCATAAAATCCTGTGGCATTCATATTAAATACATTCTCACCAATATTTATGATGGTATCAGCATTTCCAAGCATGTAAGGAATACCAATTTTTTTCCATCCTATTATGTAATATTTCTTCATTTCAACATTCATATGAATATTTAAACCAGAGTTGCTACCCTGAATCAACATTCTGGATGGTTTCCAGAATAAATTTAATCTTTCCCATTTCAGATAATCTATGCTGATGTTGTCATATCCAATGGCATAATGATGGGTTGCATTAACAATATGTATACCCCCTTTCATATTTCCTTCGATGCCTGCAATTCCATAGATTACAGCAAAATCATCGCATCCAAACTCCCCCCAATCCCAGATAAAATTTCTGAATTTACTTATTCCCCAGTTGTGATCATGATACGCATTTCCCTTAATTTCATATTCATTTCCGTCAATAATAATATTTGCATGTGCCTTTCCGTATGGAATGGCCACATACCATGCTCCCCACTGCCAGCTGTCAAAATAGCTTTTATTCCCTCCAAATGGAACGAATTTCGTTTCCATGCTGGCATTTATTTTTAAATTATCATCGCTAAAATGAATATAATAGACTCCATGTTTTTCATAGGCTGTGTTTTCTCCGATAGTAATGTTAAATTCGTTGTAATCGAGAACAGGATGCCAAGAAAACACGAATTTTTCATAGCTTTTATTTTCATCAAAAAAGGATGCCATCACTCCTGCTGCATGCTGCCAGCTGTTTAGATCACCAAATGTAAAAAAGTATATCAGCATGTTTCTGCTTCCATTCTTAATACTGAAATACCACCATTCATACCAGCGAATTATATGGCTGTCATTCTGATAATGAATGAATTGAGAAGCATCCATAGAATCATGACTAACATCATGGGAAATAACATAATTGTCCATATTGTATGATGAATCCTCATGAAATAACCCACTTCCAGCAACTCCTGAAAAAAGCAGTAAAAAAAGAAGAGGATATATCTTCATTCTCTCATAAACTCCTCTATCTCCAGCTCTTCAAGTTTCTTTTTCTTTGGTATGCCATTTTTGTCCCATCCTCTGGCCCCAAAGTAATCATCAAGCATTTCTTTTTCCTCCTCCTCACTTACATAGCTTCCCTTGGAAACTCCTTCTGGTATGGGTATTCTGAACTTCTTGGGCAATTTTGAATGCTCCCTTGTCCATCCTGCCTTTATATTGAATATGTGCTTCAGATTGTTTATTCTCTCTCCAATGATGAGAAGCTCCTCCTCAGTGAAACCTTTTCCTATTGCTGCCTCAAGGGCGTCATAAAAATCAAGAAGGAATATTCCTCTGGAGAATTTGCACACTCCAAGGGCGTCATAAACTGCCATGAAATTTTCCATTTCTGCAATCTCCCTGCCTTTATTCTTGCTGCTGAATCTGTCAACACCTTCAAACTTCCAGAATTTTCCTGTAAGTTCGAGAGCATAAGCTCCAGAACGGAGATGGCATGCTCCTCTTGGAGAGGTCATAAAGGCAAGAGCCATTCCCTTTATACCTCTCACATCATATGCAGGTGGTTCTAAGCCTCTAACATGAACAGCATAATCTGCGGCATTTCCTCCCAGCTTTTCTGCCATTCTCTTTACTCCCTCTGCCATCATATCTCCAATGCCCTCTCTCCTTGCTATCTTCTCCACCAGTTCTATCAATGCATCCTCATTTCCAAACCTGGCATCAATCCCTATATCTTCTTTGCTTAACACACCATTCTCATAAAGATCCATAACAAATCCTATAACCCCTCCTGTAGAAATTGTATCTATTCCATAAAGATCACACAATTCATTTGCCTTTGCAACAGCCTCGATGTTTCCAACACCGCAATTGGAGCCAAGAGCAAATAGAGTTTCATACTCAACACCATCGAGCTCTCCATGATATTTATCCTTTATAACAAATGCCTTACCACACGGCTTCGGACACTGTATGCAGGCCTTATTTTTTACAACATATCTCGGTGCCCAGTAGTATGGATCTATTTCCTTCCTTTCATCAAAGACGCCTTCTCTCCAGTTTCTTGTCGGAAATGTTCCTCTCTCACTGTTCATCCATTCAAGAAATTCTGCTGTCCCATATTTCCCATCTGCAACAAATGCAGGGCTTTCCAGCATTTTGTTGTAATATTCCACAAAAAGCCTGTACATTTTTTCAGGATCTGCAACCTTGATATCTCTATCTCCATAAACGGCAATTGCCTTGAGATTTTTGCTTCCCATAACAGCTCCAATGCCACTTCTTGCAGCCTGTCTCTCCTCCACATCAATTCCTGCAAATCTTACCCTGTTTTCCCCTCCAAGTCCTATGGATACCACAACAAAATCCTTGAAATGCCCTCCCTCATCCTTCCTTATTATTTCCTGCGTTTCTCTCGTACTTTTTCCCTTAAGATGCTCTGCCGGTTTCACCAGCACCTCATCATTTTTTATAACCAGATAGGAAAGTTGCTTTGCTTTACCCTTTATTATCACAGCATCATATCCCGCCTGCTTCAGCATGAAGCCAAGCCTGCCGCCTGCCACCGCCTCGCCCCAGCCCTCGTTGACTGGAGATTTGGCAAAAAACGCCACCTTGCCTGCAGTGGGGAATATGGTGCCGGTGAGTAAGCCGGGAGTTATTATTATTGCATTTTCGGGTGAGAAGGCATCCACCTTGGGATTTACAAATTTATTGAGCAAGTATGCCCCGAATCCATCTCCTCCAAGATACTTTAAAGCAAGGCTATCTCCAACAGGTTGCCTCTTTCCCTCCTCCTTGTCGAGGTCAATAAAAAGAATCTTTCCTCCATAACATCCCTTTTCCACATACATTTTTATCCCTCCACCACAACAAGAGCGTTCTGGGAGCAGTATTTAACACACTCCGGCTCTCCACCACACAAATCGCATTTATATGCCATTTTCTCATGAATGTGTATTGCATTCAAAGGACATGCAAGTTCGCATAGCCTGCAACCTGTACATTTCTCCTCTATGACATACACAACTCCGTTTTCATCTATTTTAATTGCGTCATATTTGCATGCCTTTATACACTCATAATCGCACTCATTTCCCTGGCTGCATACATGAGGGATGTCCTCGGTAACTCCCTTCTTCTCTATCCTTATACCAGATTTATTTCTGTTGACAACATTGAAATGCACCATGGAACATACTGCCTCACAAACCATACAACCAGAACAATTCTCAGGAATGGCCTTAACATACATCAGTATGTTAATTCTTATTCATTTAAAAATATAATCATGCTGCTCTCAACAAAGTTTTTAAAAGAAAAACATCTAAACGAAAGATGAATGTCGAAGAGATAGCAAAAAAACATGCATTGCTCAATGCAGCCAAATTTGATGGAAAAGCAAGCCTTAAAGCGGTTATGGGAAAGGTGATGGCAGAAGTTAAAGGAGGAGATAGCAGGGAAATAATAAAAATTGTAAAAGACGTGGTGGAAGAAGTAAACAAGATGAGCATGGAAGAACAGAAAAGAGAAATGGATAAGTTAGGAATAAAGGCGGAAGAGGGAAAGAAAAGAAAGGATATAAAGCTTCCTCCATTACCAAATGCGGAAAAGGGAAATGTCATAACAAGATTTCCTCCTGAACCAAATGGATATTTGCATATCGGGCATGCAAAAGCTGCCATAATAGATTACGAGTATGCAAGAATGTATGATGGCGAGTTTATCCTGAGATTTGATGATACAAATCCCGCAAATGAGAGAATAGAATTTTATGAAGCACAGAAATATGATCTGAAATGGCTGGAAATAGAATGGGACAGAGAATACAGAACTTCCGACAATCTCCCAAAACATTATGAGCTGGCAAGGGAGATGATAGAGAAAGGATGCGCGTACATATGCACATGCAGTGAAGAAAAAATAAAGGAGGACAGAAAACTTGGAAGAGAATGCCCATGCAGAAATAGAGAGGATGACCTGTGGGATGAATTTTTTAAAATGGAGGAGGGAAAGGCTGTCATAAGACTGAAGGGAGATATGAAATCAAAGAATACAGCCATGAGAGATCCCACTCTCTTCAGAATAATAGACCATCCCCATCCAATTCATGGAAGAAGATTCAGGGTATGGCCCACCTATGATTTCTATGGTGCTGTTGAGGATTCGTTATCAGGCGTGACACATCCGTTCAGAACAAAAGAATATGAATTGAGAGATGAGGTATATTTTTACATTCTTGACTGCCTGGAATTGAGGAAACCTCATCTCATGGAATTTTCCCGGCTCTCCATAGAAGGAATGCCCGTTTCAAAAAGAAAGCTCAAGCCTCTCGTTGAGGAAGGAAAAGTTATGGGCTGGGATGACCCCAGGCTACCCACACTGCGAGGGCTGGCGAGAAGAGGAATACTTCCAAAGGCAATAAGGGAATTTGTAATAATGCAGGGAATATCTAAAGCAGAAAGTGTGGTAACATTTGAGAATCTAACAGCCCTAAACAGAAAAATGCTGGATGGGATTTCAAGAAGATTGTTTTTCGTTCCAGAACCATTAAGGCTTGTTGTGGAAGATGGCATGGAAGGAGAAATAGAATTGAAATATCATCCCTCTGTTGATATGGGAAAGAGGAAAATTGCATTTGATAAAATTTTTTACATACCAAGACATGATGCATTTCAATTTAAAATAAATGATATTTTCAGATTGAAGGACCTTTACAATGTGAGGGTAAAAGAGATTAACGAGAATGAAATTATAGGAGAGTTTGCAGGAAAGGAGTTAATTGAAGTGCCAAAAATTCAGTGGGTAAGCAAAGAATGGAAGGAGATGAAGGTACTCATTCCAAAATTACCCTTTAAAAATGGATTGTTTGATGAAAACAGTCTGGATGAGATGGAAGGATATGTAGAGAAAAACATAGATGAAATGAGAGATGGTGAAATAGTACAATTTGAGAGATTCGGTTTTGTGAGGATAGAAAAAGATGAGAAGCTTATTGGCATAATGGCTCATAAATGATGCTTCCTGAGGTGGATTTCAAAACATGTGCCTTCCTTGCCGCTTTCCATTTTTATTGAACCACCATACCCCTCTATTATATTCTTGACAAGATGCAATCCGAGGCCGCTTCCCTTACTTTCCCCACCTTTAACACCCATTTCAAAAACTTTATTCTTTATATCCTCGGGTATTCCCTTTCCATCATCTCTAACTCTAACAACATATTCATCCCCTTCATCCTTAACACTTATCCATATGTTTTTGCATCCAGAATGTTTTATGGCATTTTCAATGAGATTTGATATTATGTTTGGTAACATATCATCTGCAAGAACAACTGCCTTTCCTATGTCCTTATACTTTATTTTTATTCCGTGCTGCTTGGCCTCACTCTCCAGCTCAGATATGCTTCTCTTTATCGCCTCATCCAAATCTACACCCTTAACGCTTATTTCCTTACCTATCTTGCTAAGCATCCTCAATTTGAGGAGTAAATCCCTCATACCAAGAAGATTATTGAATGCTCTATCAATAAGCGATTTTATTTCCTTTTTATCCTCTTCCTCCTTTGCAAGTTCAATGGATGCCATAGCTATCTGTAATCTGTTGGCTATATCGTGGCGAAGCATTGTATTGTACATCTCCAGTTTTTTATCGGCTGCTTTAAGAGCGGTGATATCCTTTATTATTCCCGTATAGTAATCCTTGCCATTCTTTTTTATTAGAACAGTGGAAAGAAGACAATCAACAATCTTTCCATCCTTTCTTCTTAACTTTACCTCAAAATTACTCACTGTTCCGTCCTTGCTCTTCCTTATCGCTTCCTTGAATTTCTCTCTATCCTCTCTATCAGCATAAAGACTCGCTGTATTTATTTTGAGTAGTTCTTCCTTACTATAACCAAACAACTTTTCTCCAGCTTTATTGATATCCACAAGTTTTCCATCAGGGGTGGAAACATATATAACATCCTGGGAAATATCAAAAATTTCTCTGTATCTCTTTTCACTCTCTATCAATTTTCTCTGTGCATCCTTTAATTTCTTTACCATTTCATTAAAGTTATCGGCAAGCTCCCCAATTTCATCAGTTGTAGATGACTCTACTTTGTAATCAAGGTCTCCAGCTGCAACTTTTTTTGTTGCCTCATTTAATTTCCTTATTGGCTCCGCTATGCTGGATGAGAAAACTATTGCAATAGCTATAACAGCTATTGATGAAAATATAAAGGCTACAAAAACCATTTCTTTAATCTCTTCCATTGGAGACAATACAATCTCCTCCGGAAGCAGGAAAACAAGTGTACCATTTATCTCCCCTATTGCATGGGATACAACATAATACTTTGTTCCATCAATTGAGGCTGTTCCGAAACCATTTTTAAGTATTTTTTCGTAATCATTACCAAGAATAGATGATATGGTCACATTTATATCATCACCGAATAAAGTCTTCCATGATTTTCCATAAAGTTTTTCAGGATGGATGATAACATGCTGTGTTGAATTCAAAATAAGAGAACACCCCTCTCCATCATATGTTATTTCCTTTATGTCTTTCTGCATTGTGACAAGGAGCAAATCAAGAGCGGCAACACCAATAAATTCATTGTTCACATAAACAGGAGTTGACACCGTTGTTACAAGCTGGTGCGTGTTTGCATCAACATAAAATTTACTCCATGCTGTGTTCTGTGCTTTAACAGCAGTCGTATACCATGGTCTGACTCTCGGATCATATGGCGTACCATTTATCTCATATTCCTTTTCAAGACTTTTTATGGCATTGCTGTCACTAACAAAAAGAACTCCTGTAGTTGTACCAAAATATGCTAGACTTAACCTTTTATCATTCGATGCAAGATTTTTGAGAAATAAAACAAGTTTGGGAGCATTTTTAAGCTCTGTGATATGCTCTGTCACATTCTTATTATCAGGAGCAATCCATGTATAGTTTTTAATCAATGAAGCATTATATTCTCCATTTTCATTCCATATGGCAGATATGGTCATCGAAAGAAGCTCAACCTTTTTATGAAGAGAATTGAGCTGTTCATTATAATAATCTGCCTTAAGTTCAATTAAATTTTTAAGGTTACTTTCAGCCTCACCTTTAACTTCATCAGCCGTCTTCTGTATAACAAACTCCGATAGAATTACCAGTGGAATGAGTGAAATTACCAGAAAAAGCAATAAGAATTTTCCCCTTATTTTCAATCTGAATTTTTTCATATTTATTAACACCGAACTTAACGAGCTACATCCTGATTCTTAAATCCAATTAATGTTAGTTTTAAATATTTTTGTTTTTTTAACTTATTGCTTTAATTCTTCAAATTCCTTTTCCATATCCTTCTCAATTTTTTTGAATTTCTTTTCCCATTCTTCATTGGATACAGTTGCCATTCTTGCAATTGTCTCTCTACATTTCATCCTCTGTAACTTTTCAAAGGGTATGCCACTCTCTACAGCTTTCTTCATCAAATGATAAAACTTTATCATTATGCGAAGCATTTCATATTGCTTTTTGTATGGGCAGTATGTATCAACTTCATGATATGCGTTCTGCTGGAGAAAATCTTCTCTTATCACTCTTGCTCCCTCAAGTATAACCCTGTCTGATGGCGGTAGTGCATCAGGCCCAACAAGACGAATTATTTCCTGCAGTTCTTCCTCTTTCTGGAGAAGAGCCATGGCTTCATTTCTTAGCTTCAGCCATTCTTTTCCGGCATTTTCCTCCCACCATCTTTTAACTCTGTCCAGATAAAGAGAATAGGAGCGGAGCCAGTTAACTGATGGGAAGTGTCTTCTATCAGCCAGATCAGAGTCAAGTGCCCAGAATACTTTGACTATTCTGAGTGTGTTTTGAGTAACAGGTTCTGAAAAATCTCCTCCTGGAGGAGAAACAGCCCCTATGACGGAAACGCTGCCCTCTCTATCCTCGGATGCAATAACTTTCACCCTACCTGCTCTCTCATAAAATTGTGCGAGACGGGATGCAAGATAAGCAGGATAACCTTCCTCACCTGGCATTTCTTCCAGCCTGCCTGAAATTTCTCTCAATGCTTCAGCCCATCTGCTCGTGGAATCAGCCATTAAAGCAACATCATATCCCATGTCCCTGTAATATTCGGCGAGAGTTATTCCCGTATAAACGCTCGCCTCTCTCGCCGCAACGGGCATGTTTGATGTATTGGCTATGAGTATTGTTCTTTCCATGAGAGGATGACCTGTTTTCGGATCCTTCAGTTTGGGAAAGTCTCTCAGCACCTCTGTCATTTCATTGCCACGCTCTCCGCATCCGATGTATATGACTATGTCAGCATCGCTCCATCTTGCAAGCTGATGCTGCGAAACCGTCTTCCCTGTGCCAAAGCCGCCGGGAATGGCGGCCGTTCCGCCTTTGGCGATGGGGAAAAATGTATCAAAAACCCTCTGTCCTGTAATGAGAGGTAACTCTGGAGGAAGTTTTTTGAGGAAGGGTCTTGCCTCTCTCACAGGCCAGGTCTGGAGTAATTTTATTTCCTTTTCTCCTTCATTTGTTTTGACAACGGCAACAGTATCCATTACAGTATGTTTTCCCTCATCTATTTCAATAACCTTCCCTTCTATACCATATGGAACCATAATGCGGTGCTCTGCTATGGGTGTTTCTTTCACAACACCTATTATGTCTCCAGAGGAAACCTTCTGGTTTTTCTTTACCTTTGCAACAAATTCCCATTTCTTTTTTCTATCAATACCCTCAGCCTCTATTCCTCTCGTTATAAACTCTCCAGCCTTAGCCATTATAACAGGCAATGGTCTCTGAATCCCATCATAAATGGATGTGAGCAAACCAGGGCCGAGTTCAACAACAAGGGGCATGCCTGTATTCTCAACAATATCTCCTGGCCTTAATCCTGTTGTATCCTCATAAACCTGTATTGTGGCTCTCTCTCCTTTCAATTCTATTATCTCTCCTATGAGCTTTTCCTCTCCCACTTTAACCAAGTCGTACATCTTTGCCCCTTTCATTCCCTTGGCTTTAACCACGGGTCCCGCAACATTAACTATTTTTCCTTTCATTTTACATCAACTCCAACAGCCCTCATAATCAATTTTCTTATACCATCCTCTCCACTCTTACCCATCTTATCAGGAATTTCAACTATAACAGGGGTGTCATTAAGAAGGCGATGATTGTATATCCTGCTCTTTATTTTCTCAGCGATTCTTTCATTTATTACAAGTATACCCACATCTTCCCTTGCCACCATTTCATCAAACTGCTTTTCAATATTATCAGCAATCTCACAGTATGAAGCCCCTGCAAGTTTCATGATAGCCACTGTTTCCCTGTCACCTATACAGGCTATCTTCATACAATCACCACCTCTTTTGCTACCTCCTTCATTCTCTCTCCAACAGCCTTAACCACCGCTTTAAGATTCATTGCCTCATATTCCTTCTCAACAACAAATCTTATTCCCGGGCCTATTGACATGAAGTTTTCATTTGATATATCTGCAACAATTTTGAGTAAGCACATATCCAGAGATTTTTCAAATTGATGTATGTCTCTGGAATTTTTAACAAATTGTGCATATGATGTACCTTCAATGGATGATACTATATCATCTATTGAAGAGAGCTTTGATATCTCGTCCAGTTTCCATTTCTGTATTTCCCATCCATTCCCATAATAATATGCAGGAATGCCATAAACAATGCTTCTGGCCGCACTTTTTAAATTGAGGATGTCAATCATGCAGCCAACAAATTTATCTCTCGCCTTACCAGATGATTTGGGAAGTCTGGCATTCTTTATGAATTCTATTGCATTCCTTTCAATATCTTTCTCAATTTTATTCCAGTCATCGTTGATATTTACATTCCATCCTTCTGCCTTCAGCATGAAAGATGCATCTTCAATGCTCACATTTTTTAAATTTTCAATCAGATTTTTCATGTAGGGAGTTACAGCCCTGTTTTTAACTTCTCTACCCTCAACAATGCATTTTAATGCATCCTTCAATGAATCAACATCAATTTTTTTCATATATGCATCATAGAAAGTTCTCACATTCTTTGGAGAATCATTTTTTGCCATCTCTATTATCTTTATCAAACTATAATCTATGCTTCTCTGTATTTCCTCCACTGTATCTCCCTTCAAAATGAAATCCCTGCTAACAACATTTCCTTTAAGCTCATCAATGGAGGAAGAATCAAGAAGCCTTTCAATCTCTTTTTCATTTATAAAATCATTTGGTATTGCATTGAATTTTGCATTTGCATATGAAAAGCTGGATAAAACTATGAGATGGGGAAGATATTTTACCGCAATGGCAGTTACTGCCGCTGCTATTATTATTTCCACTATCATTCCCACAATCTCTCCGATATCTTTATCCTCAGTTCATTCATCTCTCTCTTTATCATGGCGTCAAATGTGGCATCAATTTCCTTCTTTCCATCAGCACTTTTGATTATCACTCCTCCAATGGCGTTTGTTTTTCCCTTAACATCCACTTGAAGCTCAGAAGCGATTTTCTCATCCTCTTTTCGGGATGCAATGATATATATGTCTCCCATTTTCTTTTTACCATTTTCAATGGCATTTTTCACATATTCCTTATACTTTTTCCCCTTGATTTTTTTCAGTTTATTTCTCACTTCACCAATTACTCTGCCAATGATCTCATCTCTGGCTTTTATTATCTCTATCCTTGCATTTCTTTTTGCTGATGCTATCACCCTGCTTCCCACCACATCTGCCTTTTTCCTTGCCTCTTCAATGATTTTCTCTGCCTTCTTCTCTGCTTCCTGCTCTGCCTCCTTTACTATTTTCTCTGCCTCTCTCCTCGCATCCTCTATTATTTCCCTTGCCTCCTGCTCTGCATCTCTCTTTATCTCTTCAAGCAGGTTTTCAATTGCCATTTTACAGCAGCCCCAGTCCACTCATGAGCAGTATTGCGACAAGCAATCCAAATATGGCTATTGTTTCGGGCATAGCGGTGAATATTATACCCCTTGCTGTCACATCAGGGTTTCTGCCTGCTGCAGATATGGAAGAAGCAGCGACCATACCCTGTCCCACTGCGGATATTCCTGTCAAGCCAACAACAAGTCCTATTGCAATTCCTGCCATTCCAAGAGCAGTATTTGTAAGGTCAACTTTTGCTGCGCCTCCAAGCAATCCTGTTCCCATCATCAGCAGAACAGCGGTGAGCAATCCATACACAGACTGTGTCATTGGAAGAACCTGCAGAACGAGCACCCTCCCAAACATGTCTGGCTTTTCAGCTGTAACTGCCACTGCCGAAGAACCTGCAAGAGCAAGTCCAAAAGCTGATGAAATACCTGCTATTGCCACTGCAAGCATGCATCCCATCATTATATTTGCCTGCGTTTCTCCAGCATCACCTGTCGCCATGCCGCCTGCCGCCGAGGCTGTGCCTGCAAGCAGGGCGGGCAACACCACAATTCCCAATGCTACTATTTTTTTCATTTTATCTCTCCTCCGTATATTTTCTGACAATGCGGAATGGAATAAATTTTTTTCCTCCCCCCTCATAAAATCTGTTGAAGAATTCAACATACTGAAGGCGGAGGGAATGAATAACGGCTCCAAGAGCCTGTATGATGAGATTGGCAAAATGGGCAACAACAAGAATTAATGGAAGAAGAATTGCACCAATATACGGGATAAGAGATGGGATAAGCTCAGCAACTATATTGAATGCAAGAGCCATTCCTGCTGTGGCTAATCCCAATGCGGTAAGGCGAGCATATGATAGCCAGTCTCCGAGATAGCCTGTTATATCAAAAAATCCGAGAGGGCCCTTCTTGAATACAAATATGAGACCCACTATGGTTAATATCACCGCAACAATATTTGCAGTACTGCTCAATTTCCACAGGTCAAGCATGTCGCTACCAATAAGCATTCCTCCTCCAATCTGCAGGGCAAACCATGCAAACTGCTCCTCAACAATAGCTTTGTAATTTTTCCTCTTTAAATTCTGATACACTGCAAGGAGTAAGCCTGTATTAAGATGAATCAATCCGAGTATAAGGGAAATGGCCAGTATTATGACAGGCTTATGAATTGCATCTATTGGGAGGGATATGCCTGCTATCTCGGCATGATATATCAAACCATCTTCAGCATGTGTTATGAATCTCGGTATGAAATCTCCGAAAAATGAATTGAATAAGAAGCCTGTAAATATGTTGCCAAGTCCAAGCCATATTCCAACAAAGGACCATTCTCTTATAAATTGACTCTGTTTAAATCTAAAGTAGGCTATCATGGACAGTATAAATATAACAAGTCCATAGCCAGCGTCTCCCAGCATGAGTGAAAAGAAAATAACAAAGGCAACCCCGATGAAAGCCGTTGGATTAACCTCATCATATTTTGGAAGGGAAAAAAGCTCAACAAATGTTTCAAATGGTTTTGCCCATTTTGGATTCTTCAAATATATTGGAACTTCTTTTTCTTTCCTCGATGCCTTTCTCGCATAAACAGATGCTCTTCCATTGGTAGCATCATCAACTATCTTTTTAAGTCGTTCCACATCCTCCGCCAGGCACCATCCCCTTATACCATAAGTAAATTCTGTCGATGCAAATTTTTTCCTTATTTCTCTTTCCTCCCTCTCAATTTTTACCTCCTCAAGAAATGCTCTGAGTTCATGTATATGCGTCTCATAAAGCTGTTCCATTTTTTTCCTTATTTCCTCTATCCTACTTTCAATTTCCTTAATTCTTTTCTCCTCAGCAGCCTTTAGAACACTTGCCTTCCCCTCGCCATCCACATAAATTTCCTCAAAATTCTTTATGGAATATATTTCCTGTTCATCCGAAGCAGGTACAATAACGATGGCAAACCATCTATCCTTATCAATCTGTCTGATGTATGCCTTACCATTTTTCAATTTTATCTCTGGAGATGAAACAATTCCTGCCCTTACAATAAAATATTTTGATTTACCCAGCCATGAAACATCTATATCGAACAGGCTTAACAATTCAAGTTTTTTTAATCTCTCCCCTGCAGCATCCAGCTCTTCCTGAAGAGATTCCATCTCATCCTGCAATGAATAAACCTTTTTCTCAATCTCAGGCAGTTTTGTTTCAATATGCTTTTTGAGTTTTATTCCCATTGCTTTCCTTTTCCTGATTTCAGGTACGGAGAATATTTTTTTTATTCCCTTTTCCTTTTTTCTATATCCTTTTAAAATGTCAATGAGTTTAGCTATTCTTGTTTCATATGATGCAAATATATCAACTTCAGGATGCTGCTCTGCCTGTTCAAATTCATCATCTTCAAACTCTTCTATGGAAACAAGTCCATTCTCATGAAGTTTCTTTATAAGACTACTCTCATACTTTTTGTGGAACAATATGGTTATCCTACTCATGTCGGCAGGCATGAGCATTATAACATCTCCTCCACAATTTCTTCGGCAATCTTTTCTATTCTGCTCTCTGCATTTTTTCTTATATTATCTGCCTCTTTCTGTGCATCCTTCTCTATCTTTCTTGCCTTCTTCTCTGCTTCCTGCTCTGCCTCCTTTACTATTTTCTCTGCCTCTCTCCTTGCCTCTTCAATGATTTTCTCTGCCTTCTTCTCTGCTTCCTGCTCTGCCTCCTTTACTATTTTCTCTGCCTCTCTCCTCGCATCCTCTATTATTTCCCTTGCCTCCTGCTCTGCCTCCTTGAGAATTTTTATTTCCTCTATCATAACTCATCCCATAGAAGAGAAGGGAATTTAAAAACATTTTTGTTAAAAATTTAGGCTAATCGCCTTTAACCGAAAACTTTAAAAAGAAGCTATAGATATAAACTCGGAGGGGTGTAGGGGGATGCAAAAAGAAGAATTAATCCAGCTGCACACATTATTCGTGCAGATAAAGGAAGAATTACAGAAGCGTATGGATCTTAATGGAGCCTTTAAGGAGTATGAGGAACTCGGTGTGTATCCACACCACATACACAAGTCCAAGAATGCACACAAAAAGGCAATCTTCATTCTGGGAATGGAGATAGCCAAAGTCTTTTCTCACAATGACCTCTCTTCCATGGGAAGAGTCGCGCAACGCCTTCAGAGAATGGAAGCAAAAATTTAAGTACATTCTTGCTGATATCCTCTTATGAGGATGAAAACATTGATGGTTCTGATAATTGCATTAGTGTTGAGTGTCTCATATTACGGCAATGGAAAAGAAGATAAAATAAACGTTTCCTATGAGAATGGATATGCGATAATACATGGAAGCAACTATATCATGCATCCTGGAGAGCCTATGTTACCCTATGAAGTGAAAACATATGTCTTTCCAGCTGGTACCATAATCAAAGGAATAAATGTAAAGGTTGTTTCATCAAACAGCGTCAGGCTATCTGAAAAAATAATTCCCTCTCCTTCCATTGCTCCCGTTGGTTATAATTACACTCCATCTTCTCTCTCTCCTGTCTACGGCAGGAACTCTTTTTATCCTGGCAAACTATATGATTACAGAGTTGGTAGAGGTCTCTATAATGGCAATGAATCAATTTTTGTGAGTGTATATCTATATCCATATCAGTACAATCCCGTTAAGAATGAAATAATTTGCAACAAAATAAAGGTGGGGATTGATTATGATGACAAAATTACAGAAGAGTTGAATAACAATAACTATGATTTGCTTATCATAGCTCCGGACAAATGGCTTGATTCTTTGCAGCCTTTAGTAGAGCATAAGAACAGCCATGGAGTTAAGACAAAGCTTGTTGGTTTGAGTGAGGCATTGAAAGAAAATGGAAGGGATGATGCCGAGAAGGTTAAGTACTTCATAAAGGATGAGATTGAGA
>JAGGXW010000073.1 GCA_021162815.1 Thermoplasmata archaeon
TTACTACAAAAGATTTTTAGAAGAAGAGGTGCTGGTTGGATAGCATATAAAACAGGCATTAGGAAAATTCTTGAAGTTATGAAAAAACATAAAGATATGGATTTTCCGACAGATGAAATTTTTAGAGTTTATATAGATCATCCCCTTTATTTTAAAGAGAGTATAGATGAAAACAGATTAGATGATTACGATTTTGAGTTTTTGATGTACATAATATATGGTACAAAGTTTAGGAAAGAAGATATAGATCACATCCACCCATATTCTATTTTGGAAACTAAGGGCTACGATGCAGATAAAATAAACACGGTGGCAAATTATCAATTATTAGACTATGGAATTAATAGAGGCGATAAAAATAATAAAGAATTGAGAGATTGGATAAATGGATTGCCGAATAAGGAAGATTATCTAAAAAGACATCTAATTCCTAACAACCCAGACTTATGGATAAGTGATAATTATGAGCAATTTTTAATAGAACGAAAGCGACTTATTAAAGCTAAAGTGGAGGAAAATTAAATGTGTAGAACGGCGCACAACAAGCGAATATGCGGTTCGCTTCACTCACCCAAACCATCTGTAGTGGCTTCGTATATTCGCCAAACGTTAGCCGATGTTGCTGAAAAAGGTGCATGAATTATGGAAAAAATACAGTGGAAGGATGATGAAATAAAAAATCTAATCCTTAAAGGTGATGAGCGATCCTATAATGGTCGCTTTGAACGCTTAAAATCCTTACTATCAATCCAAGACCAACGGCCATTCCATGTACCTGCATTAGTGGATGAGTATTATGAAGAGGCAAGGTTATGTTGGTATGCAGGTGCTTTCGTTGCAACAATTGTAATGGTTCAACTTTCATTTGAGGAATTATTGCGCTCACATTATAGAGTGGCAAAAGGAGTTGGTGGAAAACTAAACTGTGGTAAAAAGATCGATCGAGCAAGCTTCTCTGATCTTATTGATGAAGCATACAATGATGGTTGGATTTCAGAAGAAGAGGCAAAATTACTTCATAATTTACGGAAAAATATTCGCAATCCCTACGTTCACGTAAAAGATATTAAAGTAGATAGTGATGGAAAACCAGATCTAAAAAGACCGAATTTTTTTACACAATATCTTAAAATTAAAGGTCCTGAAGCAGTACGGTCGGATGCAGAGAATGAAGCAAAAAAGGCTATTCAACTTTTAGTTACTCTACTTCCTAAAATGTCAAGCCACTTTGGGGGACTATAATATGAACTCAAAGGGTATATCTAATTGGAGAGATTTCGAGGAATTCGCAAGAAAAATCATGAGTCAATATTTTGGAAGACAGCTTAGAGAAAGAAATCCAAGCGGTTTTCCTAAAAAGTTTGATATGGTTTCTGCTAACGAAGAAATCGTGGGAGATGCTAAATTCCTTACATGGGTTCATAGAGAGAAGTTGCCTCCTGCGAAGTTTATGGAAATAGCTGGCCATGTTTGGTTATTAGAAAAAGTAAACGCAAAGAGACGTTTTTTGGTATTTGGCAATCAAAAACATGTTCCAGAGTGGTGGTTAGAAAAATATGGTAATTTGGTTCATAATGTTGAGTTTTATTTCATAGATAACGAAGGAAATGTGGAGAGGTTGAAGTAGATATGGTAAATAATAAATAAAATAGCAGCGTCAGCTAACACAGCATATATACGCTACGGGCTTTGCTTGCCTTTGTGACATTGCTTTCGGCAGCGTCGTATATGCTGAGAACATTAACAGAACCTATTTAGGTTTTGGAATGAAACCACCAACCACAATCAAAAGGTTTAAATGTGGCTAAGGGTATTAGCCTTGGATTGATTAAAATGGTGGAATACGAAATAATAGAAGCGCAGGAAATAAAATTTGGGAGAAATAATTTTATAGAAGTTGCCAGAAAAAAGGCAATAAGTGAGGAAGGAGAGAACGAATTTATCTCCATATCAAGGGGATATTACCTTGAGGATGGAAGTAAAAAGTGGAAGGCATCCATAGCCCTTCCGAAAGAAAAGGAGAAGAGAGAAGAAATAGCAAATCTGATAATGAATTTATGATTTCTCTGGGGCTTGAGGGCACCGCTCATACTGCAGGCGTCTCCATTGTGGAGAAGATAGATGGAAAATGCAATGTTCTTTCCAATGTATCAAGCATGTACAGGCCAGTTAGAGGGGGCATACATCCCAGGGAGGCAGCAAATCACCATGCTGATGTTTTTCCAGGCTTAATTGAAAAAGCCATCGAAGAGGCAAATGTTGATTTCAGTGAGATAGACATAATTGGATTTTCCATAGGCCCTGGACTGGGACCATGCTTAAGGACCACAGCAACGGCAGCAAGAACTCTTGCCATAATGCATGACAAGCCCATCATAGGGGTGAATCACTGCATAGCACATCTTGAGATAGGAAGAGCAATAACAGGATGCCATGATCCTGTTTTGCTTTACGCTTCGGGAGGAAACACCCAGATTATAGCCTTTCTGGAAGGAAAATACAGAATATTTGGAGAAACACTGGATATAGGCATAGGAAATTGCCTCGATAAATTTGGAAGAGAGGCTGGAATATCATTTCCTGCTGGTCCAGAAATAGAAAAAATAGCAAAAAATGGAAGGAAATATGTTGAGCTTCCTTACTCTGTAAAAGGAATGGATGTTTCCTTCTCGGGCATACTAACAGCTGCTCTGCATGCTCTGAAAGAGCACAGCATTGAGGATATATGCTATTCCCTTCAGGAAACATGCTTCAGTATGCTGGCGGAGGTTACGGAAAGAGCCATGGCTCATACTGAGAAGGATGAGGTGCTGCTGGGAGGAGGAGTGGCATCAAATAAAAGATTGCAGGATATAATAAAAACAATGGCAGAGGAGAGAGGAGCAAAATTTTTTGTTCCTCCCCGTCAATATCTTGTTGACAATGGGGCAATGATAGCATGGACAGCCATTCTGATGTATGAATCAGGCTACAGGATGGGGATTGAGGAGACAGCAATAAAACAGAACTTCAGAACAGATGAGGTGGAGATAACATGGAGATGATAAAGAAGGGGGCGGAGGCGGAGATATATCTATCCACATGGATGGGAAGAAGGGTGGTGATAAAGAGGAGAATAAGAAAGGGATACAGGATAAAGGAATTGGATGAAAAAATAAGGAAGCAGAGAACGAGGAGGGAGGCAATTCTGATGGCGGAGGCAAGAAAGGCTGGAGTGGCCGTGCCTATAATATACGAAATAAACAATTTTGAAATGGAAATAGTCATGGAGTATGTGGATGGAGAGAGGCTGAAGGATATCATTGAAAAATTGGATGATAACGAAAAGAGAAGAATATGCCAGGAGATAGGGAAAAGCATAGCAATGCTTCACAAAAATGGAATAATACATGGGGACATAACAACATCAAATATAATATTGAGGGATGGAAAAATACATTTCATAGATTTTGGCCTGGGAATGAAAAGTGCAGAAAATGAGGCAAGAGGAGTTGATTTACATCTCCTCATGGAAGCATTCAATGCAGCTCATGCCGATGAAAGGCTTTTCAGATGGGTTATGGGTGGTTATAAAAAAAATTTTGAGAAAGGCAATGAAGTGGAAAGGAAGATAGAGGAGATAGTGAGAAGAGGAAGATACATGAGGAGAGTTGAGTGATAAGCTGAAAATGTTTAAAAGGTATTGAGAAATAAAGAGTATGATTTGTTTTGTAACGGGCAACAGGCATAAATATGAGGAGGCAAAGAAACTTCTCAGTGATATAGAAATGAGGCACATACCATATCCTGAAATACAGGCAGACAGCCTGGAGGAGGTGGCGGAGTATGGCATAGAATTTCTGAGGAAAAAGCTGGACTGCAATTTTTTCCTTGAGGATTCAGGCCTGTTCATCAGCCATCTCAATGGATTTCCTGGAGTTTACTCAGCATATGTATTCAAAACCATCGGGAATGATGGAATACTAAAGCTCATGAAAGATGCTGAGAACAGAGAGGCAAGATTTGAAAGTGTTATAGCATACTATGATGGAGAGATTCATCTTTTCAAAGGGATATGCAAAGGAATGATTGCAGAGAATGCTATGGGCAAGAAAGGCTTTGGATATGATCCCATATTCATTCCGGAAGGAGAGAAAAGAACATTTGCGGAGATGGAAAGTGAGGAAAAAAATGAATACTCTCACCGCGGAATGGCAATGAAAAAATTTATTTCATATCTCTCCAGATATTAACTTCTTAAACTCAAGGGCATTTTTCAGCATGTATGTATTGTTGAACATACAGTAATCATTATCCCTGCACTTCTCCTTAAGCGTTTTTAACTCATCCATGCTGTAATCATAATTATAGCTTCCAATGCCATGCAGCCTGTAATAATTAAATTTTCCATAGACGCTATCTTCCTTGAATGGATCAACACAGTGTATTATGTCAAACTCCCTGCATATTTCCATTATGCTTTCCCTTTTCCATGTTCCCCTCAACTCAAGGGCAAAGGTAAATTCTTTTCCAATCACAGAAAAAAAATTTTTTATGTTTCTCACATTCTCCTCGCTTTCTTTAAAGGATGGAGGACACTGAAAAACTATAACACTTGCTTTTAGCTCCTTTGCAAAATCTCTTGTTTTCTCCCATGCTTTTATTACCTCTTCAGATGGATTGAAAAAACCAAATTTACTGGATGGAGTTATGCCAGCCTTCCTGTAGGTGGGGCTTGATGCTGGATGGGTTATCGCCTGCCATGCCTTCATGGTGAATTCAAAGTCTTTGCCTGCCATCTTCCTCCATTTTCTTGCCTTTTCTATCACTGAGATTTTATAAAATGTATGCTGGATTTCCACCACATCAAAATTTTTAAAATAATCCTCTCTTCTGCCCCTGAACCCGCAGCATCCCACCTTAATCATATTTTAATATACTCTCTCAGCTTTTCTAAATTTTGTGGATTTTTGTTGAAATACTCTTTAACAGGCTCCAGAATTCTGTTGAGATAATCTGCAACTGCCATCTTTAAATCAAGTGGATGCACTTTTTTGCCAATGAAAGCATCTTCCAGCTCCTCATATGAGCTAAAATGGAGTTTCTCTTCCATCGTCTGCACATCCATCTCACCAAAGCGGGGAAATATAACATAATGGGCTATTTCCATCACAGGATTTCCCTCTGCTATGCCCTCAGGACAATATGCCTTCTTCAGCTTTTTCCTTATTGTTTCATAATCATCGTGAATGAATATGGCACTTCCCGGCTTGCTCTTTGACATCTTTGCAGAATCCATTCTTCCTCCTGATTTCAGGCTTGAGATTATGTGGGTATGAAGGGCAACAGGTTTTTTGAATTTCAGTTTTTCAGCTATATCTCTAGCCAGCATGTGAGCATGCCTCTGATCCATACCGCCAAGAGCAGCATCCACATCAAGATAGAATATATCCGTCACCTGCATGAGAGGATACAGAAACTTTGAAACATCCTTTTCCGCCTCGTCCGCCTGCCTGCCCATTATGTCCATTGCTCTTTTAACCCTCGCCAGAGATGCCTGCTTTGCAACCTTCATGAAAATGCTCCAGTATTGCATATCATCCATCATCTCACTTGCATAGATGTAGTTCACATCCTTCACACCCATGGCTTTAAACGAATCCTTTATGTACTCACCACATGTTCTTATGGCATCCATGTCGCCATTCAGCTTGTCATTTATCCAGGCATGCCAGTCAGCAAGGAGAATGCTCACCTTAAAGCCTGCATTGACCAAATCTTTAACCTTTTCGGCACACATGAGCCAGCCAAGATGAACGAAGCCTGATGGCTCAAACCCAATATATGCCTTCTTTTCCTTCTTTTCCATTACATTCTTAAGCTCATCTATGGTTATAACCTCTCTGAGATTTCTAATTGCAGTCTCAAGCATACAGGATTAATGGTTAACCATATAAAAATTTACAGCCCTTTCATGAATTTGTCCAGTGGAATGATCTCACCATCCTCCTTCTCCATGCCTATGAGCCTGAGAAATTCCCTTTCATTTATTATTTTAACTCCCAGCTTCTTTGCCTTTTCATATTTTGAGCCTGGGTTCTCTCCAACAACCACATAATCTATGTTTCTGCTCACGGTGTTCAGCACCTCTCCACCCATCTCTTCCACTATCGCCTTTGCCTCCCCTCTCGTCATGCTTTTCAGGCTTCCTGTAAACACAAACTTCTTACCCTTTAACTTTTTCTTTCCTTCCTCCACATACTCCATTTTAACTCCCAGTTTTTTCAGCTCCTCTATCTCCTCCCTGTTCCTTTTCTCTTTAAAGAAATTAACAATGCTCTCTGCCGTCTCAGGTCCAATCTCCTTTATTGAAATGAGTTCCTCCATGGATGCATTCATGAGCCTGTCAATGCTCCCAAACTTTTCAGCAAGCAGTTTTGCAGTGTGCTCCCCAACATTTGGTATGCCCAGAGCATATATGACTCTTGCCAGATTTCTCTCCTTGCTTTTCTCTATTGCTTCAATGAGATTTCTGGCAGATTTTTCAGCAAACCTGGGAAGACGCTGCAAATCAGCTTTCTTAAGCCTGTATATGTCACTTATTCTCTTTATGAGCCCTTTTTCAACAAGCATATCCACTGTCTGCCCACCAAGCCCCTCTATATCCATGGCATTCTTTGAAGCAAAATGGACAATGGCCCTCTTAAGCTGAGCGGGACATGATAAGCCAGCTGTGCATCTGTAGTACGCTCCCTCCTTAACCACCTTGCTCCCGCATACAGGACAGCGGGAAGGCATCTTGAATATCTTCTCCTTTCCTGTTCTCCTCTCCTTTATTACTTCGATAACTTCAGGTATAACATCCCCTGCCCTTGCAACCTTAACCCAGTCTCCGATTCTTATATCCTTCTGCTTTATGTAATCCTCATTGTGGAGTGTGGCTCTTGAAACTGTAACACCCTTAACATCAACGGGGCGGAGTAGAGCTACAGGTGTTAAGATGCCAGTTCTTCCAACCTGAACCACTATATCAAGTATCTGTGTCTCCTCCTCCCTGGGAGGGAACTTATATGCTATTGCCCATCTTGGGGAACGGGACTTCTCTCCCAGCCTTTCCTGATACTCAAATTTATTCACCTTTATCACAATTCCATCTATTTCATAGCTCAGCTCCTCCCTCTTCTTCTCCATTTCCTCATGATATTTTATAACCTCCTCAATATTCTTCACTTTCCTGTTGTGCGGATTCACCTTCAGTCCCCACTTCTTCAATGTTTGCAGTGCCTCCCACTGCTCATCCACCTCATATCCCTCAACCAGCATTATTTCATAAAAGAAAATATCGAGAGGGCGAGATGCTGTCTCCCTGGGATCAAGCCTGCGCAGGCTGCCGGCGGCAGCATTTCGGGGATTTGCCAGTGGCTCCTCTCCTCTCTCTATAAGTTCCTTATTCAGTTTTTCAAAATCATCAATGTGCATTATCACCTCTCCTCTCACTGCAAGTAACCTTGGAACAGGGATTTCATCATCTCTCAGGACAAGAGGGACAGCCTTTATTGTTCTTATATTCTCTGTAACATCCTCGCCATTTATTCCATCACCTCTTGTGGAGCCCCTGACATACTTCCCATTTTCATATATTAACTCAACACTCAGCCCGTCAAGCTTTGGCTCCGCAACATATTCAACTTCACTGCAATTCAATTCCTTTTTAATTCTATTATCAAATGCTATTATCTCCTCCTCGCTATGAGCTGTATCAAGACTCAGCATTGGCCTGACATGCCTCACGCTCTTGAATTCCTTTGCAGGAGGTGCTCCCACCCTCTGCGTCGGGGAATCAGGAGTGATAAATTCTGGATACATTTCCTCAAGTTCTCTCAACTCCTGCATGAGTTTGTCATATTCAGCATCAGATATCTCCGGCTTATTCAGAACATAGTAAAGATAATTATGCCTCCATATTTCCTTTCTAAGCCATTCTATTCTCTTCTTTGCCTCTTCTCTTGACAACTTCTTCATAATGTAAAAATTAATAATTTGGTAGAAATATACTTTATCCTCATCCATTTTTTGGTCCTCATCGAAATAAATAAATATACTATTCACTATTCATATTTAGGTGAAATAAAGATGAGAAGGGAGGCTAAATTAGGAGCCATATTTGTTGTTGCGGTGTTGTTAGCGATGCCAGTGATAAATTCAAATGCTGCCGTACCTGAGAAGAAGGTCCCTGTCACAGTTTCATTGATAAATCCTCTTGGAGGTTCAACAAGACAGGTGATGCTTTCACAGAGTGATGCAAAGAATCTGGAAAAGCAGTTTGAAGATGCAACCTCTGCATTGAAAGTTTTAATGAATGGAGATTCAAATGATGAGGATAAAGCATGGGCTGTTCAGGTTGTGGAGAAACTCATTGAAACACTGAAGGAAATGGGTATCATACCGGAGGGGTTTGTGTTAAATCTGCCTGCAATGTTCCTTAATCCAAAGATTGCATTCCTTGTGCCAATTGTGAGTGTTGGAAGAGGATTCTCATACATTCCACTGTATCCAGGAGAGGCATTCATTGGGTTCATGCTCAGACCCATATTCGTACAGTATTTCCTGCTTGGATACACAGCATCTCTGCACTTCAACCTTATACCACCACGCCTTGAATACTGGGATATGGTAGGAACACAGACAATGATAATATGGGGATTTGTTGGACTATACATTGACTTTGGAAAGATAGGCTATGGAGTACCAAATATGCAGTTTATAATAGGCGAGAGCCTGTATGTAACAGGCATAGACTGGATGTAAACCTCTCCCCTTTCTTTCAATTTTGACCCAAAATATTTAAAATATGGCCTGCTTTTTATATACAGATTCTCATGCATGTAAAGGATGTGTTCCTGCTGGTAAGGCCATTCACTCTTCTCGCCCCGTTCATAGCTGTTCTATTTGGCACAATATTCCAGCTTGCATGGTATGATGAACTTGATATATTCTGGAATGAAATTTTGAAGATAATTGCAGCAGCTCTTGCTTTAGCCGCAGCACAGGCTGTTGGGCAGATAATAAATCAGGTTGAGGATGTGGAAATAGACAAAGCCAACGGAAAGGATTACCGTCCCATAGCAAGTGGGAGAATGAGGATAGAGGAGGCGCAGATAATTGCATGGATTTTTGCTGTTTTTGCATTGCTGGTAAGCTATCCAATAAGCATACCATATGGAATATTCATAACCATATTTCTGCTATTTGGGGTGTTTTATAACATCGAACCATTCCGCTTCAAAAAAAGGCTATGGATTAACACTCTTAGTCTTGCCATCTCTCGCGGCCTGCTTCCATTGCCGGCAGCCTGGAGTGTGTTCGGCAATGTGGGAGATACTGTTCCATGGCTGATTGGTAGCATAATGGCTGTGTGGGTACTTGCATGGCAGAATACGAAGGATATAGATGATATAGAAGGTGATTTAAAATATGGTGTTGTGACACCTGCAGCTTATCATGGAATAAAAAATCTGGCAAGAATAATTGCTTTCCTATCATTTCTGAGTTTCTTCCTTCTGTTCATATACATAAATACAAATATGATTTCAAAAGAAATGGCAACTCTGTTCATACTTGCCATACCCACAGCGTGGATGCTTTACAAGCTTTACACCCAGGATTTTGAGCATGGAAGTCTTGAAAATAACGATTTATGGGCAGCATATTACCTAACTCTTGCAGGATTTTACATAATAGCAGCAGCCACCTATCTTATAAGACCTTACATAACTCTCTTCAGTTAACTTCTCATTCAAGAACCTTTTCCATGTAAACTCCATTATCCACATACCCGAGTTTTCTGTAATATTCCTTTACGCCAATTCCGCTCAGCACAAGAAGGCGTTCTTTTTTAAATCTGATTACAATATTCTCCGCCTCCTCCATAAGCCTTGCTCCAAGGCCGCGATGCTGCCATTCTTTTCTCGGCTTTTCCCCTATCTCCACCATGGGGCCATGGACTTTCAGTTCTCTCACGACTGCAACACTTCCGTCCATTTCCTCTCTATGAGGTTTGTAGGGGAGTCTCAATCTGCAGTAAGCGGCAATTAAATCATTTTCAGTGTCTTCAAATGATAAAAATATTTCTCTTCCTCCATTTGCCATATACTCTCTCCTCACCATATATAGCTCTCTGCTTTCAATTCCTTTCTTATACCAGTTATGCCCTATCTCCCTGCACCTTATGCACCTGCATCTCTCACCCATCTCCTTTAACCTCTCATGAACTATCTGCCTCAAATTGCTCTTTTTAATTCCAGCCTCTATGAGATTGGAAGGAATGTCCCTTTCTATTCTCTGTATTCTCACCCATTCAGGCACGTGCTTCTTCATCTCCGCTATCAGCTCCACTGCCTCCTCCTCATTTAGAGGCTCATATTCTCCACGCTTCCACATGTTGTACAGTATAGATGGTTTAACAACGAGAGTAGGATAAATTTTGAGCATATCAGGACGGAATCTCTCATCCCTGAACATTCTTATGAATGAATTCAAATCCTTCTCATAACTGCTTCCTGGCAGGCCGGGCATTATATGATATGTTATTTTCATTCCAGCATCTCTTGCAATCTGGGTTGCTGATATGGTATCCAGCACAGTATGCCCGCGTTTCATTAGATAAAGCACTTCATCATCCAGAATCTGCGCCCCTATCTCCACTCTTGTTGCTCCAAGATGAAGCATCCAGTCAACATGCTGCATTCTGCACCAGTCGGGTCTTGTCTCTATCGTAAGTCCTATACACCTGCTCCTTGCACTCTCATTGAGCCTTTTTGCCTCCTCAAGATTCCTGCTATTTCTTCCATTCAACGCATCATAAATTCTCTTCACAAACCACTCCTGATAATGAAAATCTCTTGCCGGAAATGTCCCGCCCATAACTATCACATCTATTTTGTCCACAGGATGGCCTATCGCCCTGAACTGATTTAGTCTATCGATGGTCTGCAAATACGGATTAAAATTATTTCTCTCCGCCCGCATGGCGGCTGGCTCCTTACCTGTATAGCTCTGAGGAGAGTATGGAGGTCCTCCAGGACATGGAATGCATCTGCCATGAGGGCATGGATGAGGAGAGGTCATTACAGCAAGAACAGCCACACCCGAGATTGTTCTAACAGGTTTTCTGATAAGAAACTGTCTTATTTCCTCATCATCGATGTACTCAAGCAGAATAGAATTTGATGGTACATCCTTTATTCCATACTTTTTTGCCAGTCTTTTCTTTAAATTAACAAGCTGAGCTTTTGTTTTTATTCTTCCATCCTTAATGTTTGCTACAAGTTCATCAATAAATTCATCAGGTATATGCAACGCTGAAGTCTTCATCATCCCTCATTGCATATTTTTTGAGTATATTGTCCTCATTAAATGTATCTCTAAGCCTGTTGATGCAGTTCTTAACATCCTCATCCTCTATTTTCATTTCCTTATATATCCTGCTTATCAGTTTTATAAGATCAGCAAAAACAGGAAACAAGGCCTCCTGCTTTTCATATAACTCCTCTATCATTGCTTCATTATACCTGAGCTCATCCTCAAGCTCCTGGATTCTTTGCTGAAGGTCCTTCTTTTTCTTCATTTTTTCACTCTTCTGCATTATTCCACCATATAAAAGCTTACTTAAATTTTCTCCTCATCCATACAACAGCAATGATGGCTGCCAAAGCAAATGAAATGATTTCAAAACCTGGTGTTTCCTTTTCCTCAACTGTTATTGTCTTTGTCAATGTCTTCTCTCCTCCAGCGTCATCTCTCACAGTAAGTTTTACAACATATGCCCCTGCCTTTGAATAAACATGCTCCGGATTTTGATCATTGCTCGCAGTTCCATCTCCAAAGTCCCAGTGCCACGATACTATTTTTCCATCTATATCTGAAGACATGTCATTGAACTTCACCTTCTCTCCTGCCTTTGGTTTTTCAGGATTGAAATCAAAATCAGCATCAGGCAGTTTGTTATTTATTTTAACAGTTTTTGATGCAATGGTGAAATTGCCAAATTCATCTGTAACCTTCAATGTTACAACATATATGCCCGGTTTTGTATATGTATGGCTTACGTTGCTTCCATATGCAACGCTTCCATCTCCAAAATGCCATGTGTAATTGACTATAACTCCATCGATATCATAACTGTTGCTGAGCATTATTATAATGGTGTATGAAGAGGCATTCTCAGGCTGCAATGTGAAATTAGCAACTGGAGGAATGTCATTTATTTTTATCTTCTTGGTTATGGTGCTCTCTCCTCCTTTTCTATCCTTTACTGTCAGGGTTACATTATAAACTCCAGGCCTGCTATAATTGTGCTGTGGATTCTGCTGGGTTGATGTGTTTCCATCTCCAAAGTCCCAGTGCCATGAAATTATATCCATCTTTCCATTGGCATCATCAGAGCCATCCATGAATATTATTTCGTCATGGCTGTATGGAATGCTTGGATAGAATGTGAAATTAGCAACTGGAGGAATATTTGGCATCTCCGCAGTATTGTTCAACGGAAGCATGAATGGATAATGGTCTACCAGATTATCGATTACATATGGAATGTCTCCTATGCCATCGCTGCCACTTTCATTCTGTGCTTTCCCTTTATACTCATCTTTGCCAGCATAATCATCCCAGTAATTACCTCCAGCTGGATAACTTAAATTCCATACATTGTTTTCTCCATAATCCCCCGCATTTTTAACATTGTAAACAAAATTGTTATGCACTATTGTATTATTATTTCCATAAACCACCAATCCATAATAATTCTTCCAGAATGAATTATTCAGGATGGTTGAATTGTTACCCTCCACTTTAATTCCATAAATATTGTGATGTAAAAGGGTCATTTTTATCTGGCTTCCATTTCTTAATACAACTCCACATGTGTTGTTGAAAATTTCTCCACCATATATTAATGAATTTGACAAAATTGCTCCACATGTGTTGTTATAGAATGAATCATTGAAAAGAGTTACACCATCAGATTCTATGATTGAATTATCAAAAATTTCTGAATAGGATATATTTCCGTTGCTGGAATTTATGACAATACCTGAATTATTGTATATCATACTATTCCTTATAGAAAGGACGGAATCTTCAATCATAACATTGCTGGAATCAATATTACACATATACATTGAAATGGTTGCATTGAAAAAGTTAAAGGATCCTGATAAAATGCTTTCCTCAATCGTTATGTCATCATCATTTAATTCTCCAGAACTAACATTGCATTTCCTGAGATATATGTTTGATGCATCATCATTTATCATACCTATCACAGCATTCTGAATATTCACCACACTGTGCCTTGCAATTATCTCATCATATTTATTTCCATCAATAAAAACACTCTTGCTGTTATCCATCTTTATTTTTTTCATTGAAGAGCCATGAACTTCAATTCCGCCAGCATTCTGGATTATCACTCCCATTCCATTATTTTTGAATTCACATTCTCTTATGTTTATATCATTATCATTATTGGATATGTCGAATATCTTCGTTCCATAAGTATTGTTTTCCATGGTAACGTCGTATAAATCAACATGATAGCTGGATGAGATTGCTATACCGTATATACTTGTAACCACAGAGAGATTAAAGATTGCAATATTATTGCTTTTAAGCACATATATGGAAACAAGAGAATCATGGAATTTACTCTTCATTATTTTTATGAATGATGAATTTACCACTATAATTCCCTTTCCATTGTTATGAATGGATTGATTCTCCACCGTTATATTCGTTGAATCAACAATAACTATGAATCCATATGATGAATTTATGTTAATGTCGCTAACACCTATTAGATAGGAAACATTTTCCCCGTTGACTGTATTACCCTTCATAGTGTGATGAAAATATTTTGCCTCATTTCCCGAGATGTCCATGCTGTATGTATTGCCGTCTATTGTATTATTTAAGAATGTATTATGCATGGAAGACACAATCTCTATTCCATATTCATTATTACATACTGTATTGTTTTCAATAACATTGTTATCTGAAGCATATAATCTTATGGCATGAGAATTGGATGTGAAATTACAGTTTGATATAACATTTCCATCAGATAAGAAACTTACTCCATATTCATTTGAATTAAAGGTAGAATTTCTTATGTTTCCTGATATTTTCACCGCATACTTATTATTATTGAAGATGCTCCCCTCTACGTCTATTCCATTTCCTGTAACACCATATTGATTATGTGATATTGTACAGTTATTTATCACTCCCGATGAAATGATGGCAACATTGTTATAGCAGAAAGTCGTATTTCTGGCTTCGATAAATGTGGAATTGACTCCTACAGAATTGTTACATATAATGCTGTTATATATCCTCACATTTTCTCCTGTTATGGCTTCAATAGAATTCATTATTTCCATTTCATCTGCAAGTATATCACCACCTATTATTCCATACTCGTCATCGAATATGGAATAATAGCACTCTACAGTACTTCCATTTATTCCAATGCTATTATTGTAAAATTCACAGTTTGAAGCACTCACATTCCATTTTCCATATATGGATATATTGTTACCTTCAAAATAGCTATTTGAGACAACAACATCTGTCGTGGAGAATATTCCATATTCATTTTTAATAAATGTATTATTGTCAATAAATGAGGTAGCCCCATCCATATAAATGCCGTATTTTGAAGAATGAATATAATTGTGGGATATATAATTTGAATCCTTATTAACAAATATTGTGCCAGATATGTTATTTTCTTTAATTTCATTTCCATAAGAATTCAATGAGATATTTCCATAAATGGTGCTGTTTTTTATCTTTCCATATCCTCCGTTCATGAAACATGTATAATTCAATGTGGAATTCCATATCGAGTTTCCATAGCCGTTGAAATATACCTTCTTAAGAAATGTTGCATTATTTATTATACTATTATTTCCAGTGAATATTACGCTTCCGTTGAATGTAAATCTCCATATGAATACATCATTGGCAGTAATATTGAATGCAACGTCACTCCCATCTATTATTACATTTCCCTCTCCAATCAGGATAACGCTCTTATTTACTGCAATGCCTCCTTCATATGTTCCATTCCCCACATAAATCCATGCCCCATCACTTGCATTATTGATCGCATCCTTTATGTTATTCCATATATTATTCGCAGGATCACTAACCCCTTTTATTACATATATGTCCGCCACGAATATATTCACGCTCGTTTCATTTACCGCTCCATCATTGTCAGTGATAATTAGAGTGACATTATACACTCCATGCTGCAGATATGTATGAGTGACATTTCTTCCATAAGCAATGCCCCCATCTCCAAAATGCCATGTGTAATTGACTATGGAGCCGTCATCATCATAGCTGGAGGAATTGAAGAATATGATTTTGTTTGGTAAAGGATGCTCTGGCTGCCATGTGAAAATGGCATGCGGAGGGACATTCGCAATAGCTATATTCTTTTCCACACTTCCAAATGCCCCTTCATCATCGTAAACAGTAAGTTTTACGGTGTAATTGCCATTATCAGCATATCTATGAGTGACATTTTTTCCATATGCAACGCTTCCATCTCCAAAATTCCAGGTGTAGTTCACTATGACTCCATCATCATAACTCTCATCAATAAAATGCACGTCCTGCAAATCATTTGGATGCTCCGGCTGCCATGTGAAATCTGCGACAGGAATTTCGTTTCTGGTATCCACAATGCGCCATGCCGTTGAGGTGGCATTACAATCATCCCTTATGGTAAGAGTGACATTATATTTTCCGGGATTGAAAACATGCTCCACATTTTTTCCATATGCAACGCTTCCATCTCCAAAATGCCATGTGTAGTTTACTATGGTTCCATCAATATCAGTTGAAAAGTCATAGAATAAAGTCTCATTTCCCTCTCTTGTCCAGAAGAAGTTGGCTTTGGGAGGAATATTCATAACAATTATCTGCTTGGTTATGCCCGCCGCCCGGCTGGTGTTGTCAACAACGCGGAGGGTTACATCATATTTTCCTGCATGTGTATAGTGATGGAAAACTATTTTTCCGTAGGCAACGCTTCCATCTCCAAAATTCCAGCTCCAGTTTATTATATTTCCCTCTGAATCGCTCCAGAATGTTATCTCGTCATAGCTGTATGGAGTTTCAGGCTGCCATGTGAAATTTGCCGTGGGTGGATTGCCTCCTGTAGCTATCATTTTATTTGAGTATATCACATAACCATCATCACGTATGGTAAGATTCACATTATAAATGCCAGTACTCGAATAAACATGGGTAACCTCCTTTCCATAAGCAATGCCTCCATCTCCAAAATGCCATGTGTAGTTATCTCCTCCCGCATAACATGAGGTGAAGTTTACTGTATATCCATCCACGCTCTCCCAATAAAAATATATATTTTCCTCTCCACTAACACTCAATGAATATGCTATCGCAAATAACATCAGCACAACTAACCCTGTTTTCATTTCAACTCGCATGATTCTCCACCTTGACTATAATCACTTGCTTATTTATAAATTATTATGATTGATAAAATATAAATAAAAAATAAAGGGAGAGAGATTTTCAGTGCTTCCATACAGATGTGATACCTGAATCCATAAAGGCAAACACACCACCACCAACATTAACCTGAAAATCTGCCGCTGGCCCATGGAAATATCCATCTCCAAATTTCTGCATTAAAGAGTTCCATGGTATCAACGTATTTGCATCAGTTATGTTGTCAATCAGCCATGATGCTGTTGTGTTTGTCAATCCATACCATCCAATCACATTCCATTTGGGTTGCAATGTGATGTTATGCTCTGGTATCATTGCTCCTGTCACATTGAA
>JAGGXW010000065.1 GCA_021162815.1 Thermoplasmata archaeon
CCTTGGTACGAGAGGAACGGGGGCCTGCAGCCTCTGGTCTACCAGTTGTCCGACAGGGCAGGCTGGGCAGCTACGCCGTAAGGGATAACCGCTGAAGGCATCTAAGCGGGAAACCCACCCCGAAACGAGGCACCGTTAGGGCACGGGTAAAAGACCCGGTTGATAGGGCCGGGGTGTAAGCGCCGAGGCAACGAGGCGTTCAGCCCGCGGCTACTAATCGCCCGAGCAGCTCTCGCTTAACAGGTTGCGTATGCATAATCATGGGCTTGACGGCCATAGCGACAGGGAAACACCCGGTCCCATTCCGAACCCGGAAGTTAAGCCTGTCGCGTATCGCCCGGTACTACGGTGCGCGAGCCCGTGGGAAAGGCGGTATGCTGTCAAGCCCTTCCTTTTCCTTTCACTTCTTCTTGCCACAGGCAGGGGGCAGGCGAACTAGAGCAGAAATTGTTTTCGCAGAACAATTTTGTTCATCGGAAGCAATATAAAGCAAAAAAAAAATTACAGTATTTAGTGATGGAATGAAATTTGGGAAAATAAAATTTATGAGTGTGATAGGGGCTATTTTTATATTGCTTTCTGTAGCCACAATAACCCCTGTTGTTGCAAATCAGCAAACATCTGCTGCAACAACAAACATTGAATCTGAAACAGCAAAGCCTGCAATTCTTAATCTTCCAGATGAAGAAAAATATAAAATAACAAGCATAATGAGTAAATACACCAAAAAAACAAATGATGGCCTGCTTAAGATCACAATAAATGATATGTCAGATATACCTCTATCTAAGAAAGAAATTCAGTTATATGAAAAAGGATTAGAAAAATTAAATGAACTTGTATCAGAAGGAAAAATAGCAATTGTAAAAGATGGAGATGGAGAGTATATTGGATTACCTACAGAAAAAATAATGAATATAACGATTCCAAAAACATATTCAGGGTATGTAAAATGGATACAATCCCTTAATCTTTCACCTAGTCAGAAAAAATCATTATTAAATATCACGGAGAATGAGTGGAATAACATAGCAGAAAAAGTAGCAACCTTAAATGGAGCTGGAGGGAGAGGCGGTGGAAAAAATGATTTTAAAATATATTGGCACTGGTGGGGCATCGAATATAAAATATGGCTAAATCACTATTGGACGCAATTTGTAATTAGTAATTCTGGTGAATTTTGGCTAATTGTGGCTATTTTAGTGGCGTTATTTGGTGACCCGATTGCTGGGGTAGTCGTTGCAATCGTTGCATATATATGCCAAGATTATTTCATTGAATCGATGAGAAACCATGATCATGGAAATGGGGTCATAATTAAATTATGGGATTACTGGTGGACACCATGGAATCCTATTGATGGTGGAAGGGTATATAGCCAATAAAAATGATAAAAGAGGAAATAATGAAAGGGATATTTGCAACCTTCTGCATATTAGCAGGGTTGGCATTGTATACTTATGAAACATTACATGGAAAAAGTTTATTTGAAGGAGTGATAATAGGATTTATATTGGGCGTAGGAGCTACTGTAGGCAATGAAGTCATAAAGCAGATAAAGAAAAAATAGATAACTCTTCCTATTTTCTTTTTTATTGAAATATGTGTTATGAAAGGAAGTGAAACGCCATCGAATCCTATAGATTACTGGAGGGTGGATCCACAGTAAATCTATCTCCTTTTTCCCTCTTTACTTATTTATAACAATTATTTAAAGTATCCTCATATAAAAAATAGAGTGAGGTGAGTATAATGGTAAAAGAGGCTCACAATAAATGGTTTAAATCCATTGGATTAACAATTTTTTTTATAATAATAACAATAGCAACAGCAACTATATTTATATATTCCTCTCATGAGTCAAATGCATATATAATTTCGAAAGGGTTTACTGCAGGCGCTGCTTCTGGAATAATAGCTGGAGCAATTATAAGAGAGAAAACTAAGAAGGAGTTAAGAAAAAGACAGAATATATTATTGGGTATTGCTTTTCTTGCTATTTTCCTTATTTTGGGATGGTCTTTTTATACTGACGTGCTTTCCAATCATGGTTCTGCTTATCGATACATTGAAGGTTTAACTTATGGAACACTATTTACATTGTCAATTTATTTGGCTGCATTGTTTTATACACGCACGAGTATTAACTAAATAGAAGATAAATTTGTTATCATTAAATCCATATTCCATTCCGAACCCGGAAGTTAAGCCTGTCGCGTATCGCCCGGTACTACGGTGCGCGAGCTCGTGGGAAAGGCGGTATGCTGTCAAGCCCTTCCTTTTCATTTTTATTTTTTCATGCCAGCAGCAGAAGACAGGCACCGGTATTGATAGAAAGCAATAAAAAGTATGATTATTTATTCTAACATGGGAATTGAAGTGGAACTCAAAGATATAAAGCAACGCTTAACAGAAATTTCCAAAAAGCTGGATGAGCTATTATATGAAAGAGAAATTATCTCGATAATGAAGCTATCGGAGAAATCTTTATCAGAATTTTTAGAGATGGAACCAGATATCTACAAAATAGAAGATTTAAAGGTAAGATATAAATGAAAGGAAAGATTGTTTTAATTCCATTCCCATTTACTGATTTGTCTTTTGCAAAATTGCGTCCTGCTTTGATAATTTATGAAGGAAAGGGAGATGTTATTGTGGCTTTTATATCTTCAAGAATTCCAACTGAAATATCTGAAACAGATGTGATGATAACTTCCAAGCATCCAGCTTTTAAAAGAACCGGATTAAAAACAGACTCTATTATAAAACTTGATAAAATTGCAACAATATTGAAAGAACTAATTGTAGGAGAACTTGGGGAAATAGATGAAAATCTTCGAAAAGAAATAAATGAGAAATTGGTCAAAATCTTCAGAATTTGAATAATAATGGCAATGCTGTCAAGCCCTTTCCTTTCCTTTCACTTCTTCTGGATAAAATAGGAATGAGAAACAAAATTTCATCTAATTTTTTAATAATGAATTCATTAACCATAGCCATAGGTTATGCTACTTATATGCATCTTTTCTGTAACTTATTCTATGAATCAGTATAATTTTCTCCTTCCATTTTATCTCATACACTATTCTTATCCTACCAGTTCTTATTCTGTAGATGTTATCAAATCCTTTCAAC